>JAEVZT010000481.1 GCA_023392115.1 Chloroflexota bacterium | reverse complement strand
CCGTCTTGAGCGACACCGTCTTGCCGCCGGTGTTCGGTCCGGTGACGACCAGCACCCACGTGTTTTCGTCAAATTCGACGTCGATCGGGACGACGTTGCCCGACAGCAGCGGGTGACGCGCCCCTTGCAGATAGATCGTGCTGCCCGGATGCGCCGGATTTTGCGGGCGCGGCTTGAAACCCTGAAGCGCCGGCTCGACGGCGTTCATGGCATCGGCATAGCGCGCTTTGGCGAAAATCAGGTCGAGGTTCGCCAGCACTTCAACCGTCCGCACGATGCGTTCTGACTCTTCCGCCACCTGCTCGGTCAGCGCCAAGAGAATCCGGCGGATTTCCTTCTCCTCGTCCAGCTGAAGCTCGCGCCAGCGGTTGTTCAGTTCAACCGTGTCGAGCGGTTCAATGAACAGGGTCGCGCCGCTCGCCGACGAGTCATGGACGATGCCGGGAATTTTGCCTTTGTGATCGGCTTTCAGCGGGACGACGTAGCGCCCGTTGCGCATCGTGATCAGCGCCTCTTGCAGCAGCGACTGATTCGCGCCGGAACTGATGATCCGCTGGAGCTTGGTCTGAAGCCTGTCGAACGCGACCTTCAGATCGCGGCGGATGGTTGCAAGCTGCGGGCTGGCGCTGTCCTTGATATTGGCGTTCTCATCGAGCACGCGCGCGATCGCTTCCTGAAGCGCGGCGCATTCTTCGGCTTCGTTGGCGATATCCGACAGCAGCGGGTACTGTCCCTTCATCCGCCCGAGCGTTCGCTTGAGCGTCAGGGCGCGGCGCAGGGTGTTGCGGATGTCCATCAACACGCTCGCCTCGATCATGATGCCGCGCGTCGCCGACATCGCCGGTGCGCGCACGTCACGCGCCCCGCCGAGCGAGGCGTTGAACTGGTTGGCGAACATCAAGCGCGCCTCGGCGGTTTCCTTCTGCCACACTTCGGCTTCTTGGAAGTCAACCGACGGTCGCAGCTCACGCGCCAGCTCCATGCCGGCGGAGAAAGTGCAGTGTCCGGCGAGCCGTTCGAGTATTTTCGGTAGTTCGAGAACCTGTATCGCTTTTTCGTTCATCGGGAAGTTTCTTCTCGTTTTAACCCGCCGTATTATACTTGAAGCGCCGTTCAGCTTCAATCCCGGGTTCACAAAGGGTCGTTTAAGGCTCAGGAGGGTTAATTATGTGTTGAGACAGATACCAACTTTTCAGTAGAATTAATTTGAATGCTGTAAGTTACACAAATAGACGTAGGAATTGCAGAGAAACACTTGTACAGACTGCCTAAAAATAGTATAAAGGATATTGGCTATCAATTTAACGTCGATTTGATAAATTAAGAGTACGTCGAAGAATACTTCTTGCGTACCACCATCCAAGGTGGTGTTCTATTTGGAGATTCACAGCATGTTCACAGAAGATGTGAGTGACGCAGTGCTTGTCGAGAGGTTACGCGACAACAACCTCGATGCTCTTGGCGCGCTGTTTGATCGCCACTACGCGCAGGTTTACCGGACTGCTGCCGCCATCACGCGCGACAACGCCGTCGCCGAAGATGTGGCGCAGGATTGCTTCCTCAAGCTCCACCAGTACGCGCACCGCATCGACGTATCGCTCCCCCTCGCCCCTTGGTTGTACCGCGTCACCGTGAATCTCAGCTACACATGGATTTCCCGCCGCCAGAAGCGCAAAATCTCGCTCGAAGCCCTCGTCGACCGGTTGATGAGTCCGGCGGGGAGCGCGCCCGATCAAATGGCGGAACACAACGAAACCCAGCATCACGTCCGGCAGGCGATCAGCGAGCTGCATTTCAACCAGCGCGTCGTGATCGTGTTACACTACCTGTGCGGACTCAGTCTCGAGGAAATTGCCGAGATGCTCGACTGCCCGGTCGGCACAATCAAGAGCCGGCTGTATTACGCGCGCGAAAGTCTGCGGCATCGTCTTGACGAGAGCTATCGGAACAGTGAGGTTGCACACGGTTATGCAGGAATTACGTGACAAGCAGCTCGAACAGGACATCACGCGAACGCTGCGCTTCGAAACCCTTGTGACGCCGGCGCAGCAGCAGGCAGCCCGCGAGCGGCTCTTGCAGCGCGCCGCCGAGCAGACAGTTCTGTCACCCGCGCTCGAGGAAGCGGAAAGCGCGTCGCGCCTGCTCGAAGCGGCATCTCTGGTCAAAAATCGGTCACTCAGACTGCTGCACGTGCTGCTGATCGACTCGGCAGCGTTGGATCGCGTCCCGCGCAAACCTGTCTGTTTCCATTACTTCCTAGACACACACGGGCGCTTCACGCGACCGATCCTCAGCCTTTCCGCCTAGAAAAGTTAACGCTCCAAGCGTAACGCATACGCGACTTTGCCTTTATAATCGATGTAAAGTCGTGTATGCGTTTTTCACGGATTAACCTATGGTTTCCTTGCCAAGAGTAATCACCGTCGATCCCAGCGGGGACGCGGCGCGCTACGTCCGCGCAGCCGTGCAGCTTGCCGAACGCCCGATCATACAGATCGATGTGCCGTCGGGCGAAGAAGCGCTGGCGGAACTGAATCGCGGCGGCTGTCACATGCTGGTGTCGTCGCTGCGCCTCGACAACGGGACGAACGGCGTCGAACTGGCGCAGCACGCGCGGCAGGTCGATCCTCAGACCGCCGTCGTCCTGATCGACGCGGGTGATGAACTCGACAGTCAGGATGAATCTGCCTTGCACAAGGCGCGGATCGCGGTATTTCAGCGCCCATTCGACGCGCAGCAGTTCGTGCGCGTGGTCGTCGCGGGAATCGACGGGCGCGACGTGTTTACCGCCTACGCGCCGCTAACGGTATCGGCGAACGGCGGCAGCCCCGATCACGGCGCAATCCCGCCGCTCGACCTGAAAGCCGCCGGGCAAATGATCGACACGCTCCTGACCGACATCGGCGCGCTGGCGATCGTGCTGGCGTCGCGCGGCGGCGAACTGCTGCTCGAACGCGGCGCTGTCGGCTACATGGATCGCGATCAACTGGCGGCAGTCCTCGCGCCAATGGTCAATACGGTCATTGACATGCGGCAGGTAGTCGGCGGGCAGCAGATCGCCTCCCTCCAGTTCTACGACGGCGAAACTTATGACGTTTTCGTCCTGTCAGTCGGGCTGCATCATTTCATGTGCCTGATCTTTGACGGGCAGATTGGCAGCCGCCAGTTCGGCGCTGTCAACCGCTTCGGTCGCCGCACCGCCGAAGACCTCATTCAACTGCTCGGCGCGAGCGCCTTCAACCTGCACCGCCCGACGCCGTCCGAAAATGGCAACCGGCGGCACATGGTCAAAGCCGCTGAGCCTGCGCCGCAGGAAGAACCGATCGAGCCGCTGGTCGAACGCGCCGAAGTCTGGGGCGAACCGGTCGCGCCGCCCGAACCGGAGCCGGTGCGCCTCGAGCCGATCGCCAACTTTGATCCGACCATCTTCGACAAGACATCCATCGACGCCGGACTGGCAGACGAATTATTCGACCCTGACCGGCTGGCGGAAATCGCCAACGAGACGCGGCGCGAACGCGGTCCCCTGTCCTACGATGAAGCGCGGGAGCTGGGCATTATCCCGTGAACGGGATGAAAGACAGCCTGATCGGCGGACGGCTTGGTGACTACCACCTGATCGGCTTGCTGGCGAAGGGCGGCATGGCGCGTATTTACGAAGGCGTCGACACGCGGCTTGGCAGACATGCCGCCGTCAAGGTGCTCCAACCGCCGCCAAATGCCGAAACCGATGATACGCTGTTCGCCCGCTTCCTGCGCGAAGCGCGCGCCGTCGCGCATCTCGAACACCCGCACATCATTAGCATTTACCAGTATGGCGAGCAGGATAAACTGTGCTTCATCGCCATGAAGCTGATCCCCGGACGCGACTTACAGCAGGAACTGGTGCAGCTTCGGCGCAATGGGCAGCGGATGGACATGCGACGGGGGACACGCATCCTCGAACAGGTTGCGTCGGCGCTCGACTGCGCCCACGCGGCGGGCATCGTCCACCGCGACGTGAAGCCGTCAAACATCCTGCTCGACGCCAGCGACCGCGCCACCCTGACCGACTTCGGTCTGGTCTTTCAACCCGCCAAAGATGCGACGCTCGGCACAGCCTTCGGCACGCCGCGCTACATCGCGCCGGAACAAGCGCTCGCGTCCGATCTCGCCCTGCCGCAAAGCGACATCTACGCGTTGGCGATCATCGCCTACGAAATGCTGACCGGACAGACGCCGTTCAACGGCGCATCGCCGCTCGAAATCGCGCTGGCGCACATCAACGACGCGCCGCCTTCCCCGCGCGCCCTTAACCCCGACCTGTCGCAAGCCGTTGAGAGTGAACTGCTCAAGGCGCTCGACAAAGAACCGAAGAATCGCCACGCGACGGCCGGTGAATTCGTTACGGCGCTCAAACACGCGCTCGATCCAACCGGCGAGCATACCGCCAGCACGCGCCTGTCGTCGCCGACGACGCTGATCGAGACGTGGGACGACGCGCCGCCGACCAATATCCTGCCGCCGGTCGATCTACCCGCACCGACGCGCAAGCGCCGCCGATCGACACGCGTGCCGGCGATCGCCGCCGCGCTGATCGTCGTCAGCGCCGCGCTGCTGTTCGCCGCGAGCCGCTTATTGCCGGCAAATTCTGTCACAGGGGAAACCACTTCCGAACCGGCGACAACCGTCGAAGCGGCAGCTGTCGAGCCGGCTCAAACCGCCGCGATTGTCATGACCGGCGAGGGCGTGCCCGCGCGCCTGATCTACTCGCCGACCGACTTCAGCCTCGTCAACATGGGCGACGCGGCGGTGCAGATCGACGCGCTTTCGTTCGCGCGCGGCGACATGACCTTCACATGGGCGAGCCTGCGCCGCTCGAGCCTCGCGCCAGAAACGTGCCTGCGCGTGATCCTCGAAGGCAGGCAAAGCGCGCTGCCCGAAGGCTGCGCCGCGCTCGACGGGCAGATCATCCTTGCCGACCCGTCACGCTTCTTCTGGTCAGGCGAGGGGGAAACGTTCGAAGTTCGGCTGAATGGCGAGCCGGTCGCCGCCTGTCCATCGGTCGCGCGCAGCGGATCGGGACAGTGTACGATCACCCTTCCGGCGCTGTCGCCGCCAGCGTGATCAGCGTGATCTCCGGTCGGCAGTTGAAGCGCATCGGCAAGCCAACCATCCCCAACCCGCGATTGACATACAGCAGCATCCGCCCCGGACGGTACAAGCCCATCACGTAGCGCTGCCCGAACGAGGGCAAGGCGAAGCGTGTCAGCACCGGCACGCGAATCTGCCCGCCGTGCGAATGTCCCGAAAGCTGGAGCGCGAACCGGCGTGTCGCCGCCGCCACGCTGGCGAAATCCGGCTCGTGCGCCAACAGGATCGCCGCGCCGTCGCGCGGAAGTTGCTTCAAGACGAGATCAAGGCGCGCGCGACGGCGCAGCAGGCTTTCAACCCCGGCGATGTGCAGGCGGTTTTCGCCGCGCTGAATGGTATACACACGGTTGTCGAGGTGGACAAAACCGCTTTCGTTGATGACGCGGCGGATCAGCGGGCGGTAGGCGCGGTAATCGTGGTTGCCCATCACGGCAAATTTGCCATCCGGCGCGGTCAGCGCGCGCAGCGGGACGATCAGGTCGTCGAGGTCAAACGGCGCGCGGTAGGTGACGAAGTCGCCGGTGAAGGCGATCAGATCGGGCTTGGCGGCATTGATGATGTCGACGACTTCGTGCAGCCGCTCGCGCGTCATGCCGTCACCCATGTGAATGTCGCTGAAGTGGGCGATGCGGTAGCCGTCGAACGCGGGCGGGATTTTCCCCGGCGTCAGCGGCAGTTCAACCACGTCGAGCCACGCCGGTTCGACGCGCAGCGCGTAAAACAAACTCGCCAGCATGCCGCCGGCGGCAGCCGCGGCGGGCAGCCAGAACTTCGATAACTTCAAACGGACTCCTCTCAAACGCTGGAATTACGACGGCGTTTGCAGGCGGAAGAAGGTTTCCAGCGCCGCCGTGCCGGCAATCTGCGCCAGCAGCAGGATCAGCGCGACAGTGACAGCTGAAATCAGCAGGACGGCGAGGGTGTAGCTCAAGCAGCCGCGAGCGCCGCCGAAATCATAAGCCTCGCCGATTTTACTGGATGTCTTGCCGGAAACATACAGCGAAAGCCCGACGAGGAGCAGGACGAAGCACAGGACGATCGGCGAGCCGCCGGAGACGAAATAGACCGCTGTCGTCAGGTAGGTGATGAGGAAAATGAAGGGCAGCCACTTATTGTAGAAGCCGAGCAGCAGCGTCAGCAGGTGGCGAATCGTGCCGTGCCCGCCGAACAACTTGGTTGCCAGAACATGGACGAGCCCCAATTGCAGCACCAGCCCAATGACGCCGCTGATGCCCGAAATGACGCCGACCGGGATGAGCGTCGCGGCGGTAAGCGTCGCCAGCGTCCCCTGCGCATCGATGACCTGCTGCGGCAGCTCGCTTTCGCCGCCAAAGCTGTTGAAGAAATTGAGCGCGCTCTCGACGGTCACCAGCGTGCCGAGGATCGGACCGAGCGTCACGATCAGCGTGTAGAGGATGACTTCGAACGTCACATCCGTCCACGAGGTCTTTTCGGCGACGCTCATGTGCGCGTCGATGCGCCGCTGCTTCATGGCGCGCTGCGCTTTATCGCTGAAGTCGCGCCGCTGCCCGCGATCGACAATCATCTGCACGGCGGCGTCGCCATCCAAGCCGGTGACGCTCGACGCGACGCTGTTGAAATAGGCGTCATTGATCAGGTTCGGGTTCAGGCTCAGCGCCTCGGTGATGTTCTTCATCGCCCGCGCGTTATCGCCGTTCAGGTTGTAGGTCAGCGCGGCGTCGACGTACTTCTGCGCGCTCTGGCGTTTTTCCGGCGGGACGTTGTACTCGCGCCCGCGCACGGGAGCGTGCGCTCGCGCTTCCGGCTCAGGCTCAGGTTGAATTTCTTGCGCGCCGGAGATCAGGCGGATCGACGAATCCTTACGGCGCGAGCCGCTTGTCGTGGCAGGCGGTTCTGTCGGCGTGACAGCCGTCCCGCTCTGCTGGCGGATGTACAACCCCGCCTTGCGCGCCAGATCGCGCAGTTCCGCTTCGGGATCGCCGCGAAACACCTCGGCGAGCGGGCGCAAAGCTGCCGGGTCTTTGCTTTTTCCCAGCGCGAGAATCGCTTGACGACGCTGCCCCGGATCGGGGTGGCGAAGCTGATCGATGAGGTCATTGATGGGCATGGGCAATCTCCACAGGCAGCTCGAATCGATTGTAGCATGTGCCTGTGGCTTGAACTGTTCAGCTTTTCAGCTTCTCAGATCGAATGTCGCCTCGTGGCGGTACTGGGGACCCTGCGGCGTCAGGGTGCTTTCAATCAGGTGGAAGCTGGAGACGGCGATCGGCTCGCTGCGGAACCGGCGCTGCTGGTTCAGGAACGCGTCGACCTGCTGCCGCGCGTCCTGCTTAAGCCGTGCCAGCGTGATATGGGCGCTGAAAGGGCGGCTCTCCGGCGGAAAACCAACCGTCTCCAGCGCCGACTCGACCGCGCGGTGCAGGTTCACCAACGCGGGCTGCTCGCCCGTGCCGACCCACAGCACCCGCGCCGATCCTTTCGGCGGGAAGCGCCCGACACCCTGCAAGACCAGATCGAACGGCGCAGCCTGAACCATGCCGAGCGCGTCGACGATCGCCGGGACGCGCGCCGCCTCAATCTGATCGCCGAGGAAACGCAGCGTCAGGTGATAAGCGCCCGGTTTGACCCACGTCGCGCCGGGAATATCCGCGCGCAGGCGGGTCAGCCGCTGCTTGACTTCATCGGGCAGTTCGATAGCAACGAACAGGCGGGGCATGGTAAAACCCGGTTTACTTCTTTTCATCGACTTTCGGCGGCTTGGCATACAGCCACCAGTAGACTTCGCGCGGGTACGCAGCTTCGAGCGCCTGCGCCCAGACAAACTCGGATGGCTCGGTGAAGCGGCGCAGCTTACCATCAACGCCGCGAATCGCCCGGCTCAGGTCGGTGCTTTCCGCGCCAAGCGTGTCGAGAGCGGCAGTGATGTCCTGCACGATCGTCCGCCGCAGCGTTTCCGGCAGGTAGATATTCGGACAGATGCGCGGACTATCGTCGCATTCCTCGAAGAACTGCGCCATCGCCTTGAGGCGCGAGTTCGCTTCCTGATTCAGCTTTTCGGTGTAGTGAACCGTCCACTCTTTGCGGACTTCCTCGTGCCGCGCCTCGATCTCCGCCAGCGCTGCCCGCTGTGAGTCGGTCAGCCGGTCTTCGAGCGCTCGTAGGCGTCGCAGGCGCATCAGCAGCGCGCCGATCGTCAAACTCGGCATCTTGCCGCCGCCAAACATCCCGCCGCCGCCAACCGTGCCGTAGAGCCGGTTTTCATGCACATAGGGAATTAATGCGTCAGCCATCGCCCGCGCCTCACGTAGATCGCGCTCGATGGTGTAGGTCGTCTCCGACATCGGCTCAACCTTCCGCTGCGTGTCTATGCTTACGCGAATTGTAACCCGGCTTGCGAGCGGGATCGAAAAAAGAGACGGGCTGTGTACCCGTCTCGGCGCTTTTACAGTTCTTCGGCAATCGTCTCGTCGTCGAGGACGAGTTCTTCAAACAGGAAATTCGGCTCGGTCAGAATGCGATGCACCGGGCACTTGCCCGCGATCTCAAGCAGGCGTTCCTTCTGCTCGTGCGTCAGCGGACCCTTGAACTGGATGCGCTGGCGAAACTCGTTGAGGAAATCGGCGGTTCCGGTGAAGCCGGGATAGTCCACAGCCTTGAAGCGTTCGGTCGAGACATCGACCTCCACGCCTTCAAGGGGCCAGCCCTTACGCTGAGCGTACATACGCGCGGTCACCGCCGCGCACGCGGCGAGCGCGCCCAAAAGCAATTCTTTCGGGGTGGGACCGAGGTTCGTCCCGCCGAGGGACTCAGGTTCGTCGGCGATCAGCGTAAAATCACGTATCTGGATCGAGGTCTTCATCCCCTCATCCAGCCGCACCTTCGCTTCGTTCATGTTGAGGACTCCAGAGAGCGTAAAACAAAACCGTCTGCTTATCAGTTTACAGTTCACTGTAAACAGTGAACTGTCAGTACGGCAAGGCTCTTACCGTAAACTGTGTACTATCTTTGTATACAGACGGTTTAGCGAGCGTAAATCTTACGCGTCCTTCGGCGCGCGCAGGCGTTTAAGCCCCTGATACTGCGGCGTCCCCTGAATTTCACGCCAGCGCGTTTCACCGCCGTCGGTGTGCCACTCGACGACGTACCAGCCATCATTGTCCTGATAGGCGAAGGCGGGGCGCATCTTCAGAATCTGGCGCATTACGCCGATGATCTCTTTACTCTCCGCACCGGTGCGCAGGATGAAATATTTGCCCGGCTGCCACTCAAACGTCACCGGCATTTCGTTCTGCCAGCGCCCTTCCATGCGGATCGGCGCTTCGGCTTGGGTACAGATCATGTGGATGTTCGCGAGTCGATTCTTCCAGAGCGTGTGGTTGACGCGCTCCTCGATGAAATAGGGACGAGCTTCGGGCGTGGTATAAAACCATGTCCGCGAGTCGGTTGCCATGCCAGTTTCTCCGCTAAGTACAACGCCGTTTGTGATAGTTTACCCAAAATCACGCCACTTCTCCAGACGATGCCTGCTTGAGAAGGAGATGAATAAGTTGACCCGATTCCGAAATGCGCTATATAATGTGCTTAGTGTCGTATTGCGAGCGTAAAGGGGGTGGGTGGTTGATCCAAGCTGAAGAACAACTTTATAGACCCTCACTTTCCCTGTCACCGGACGGGGCAATTCCCCGGTAGGGGCATTCGACAACCAACATTGAATATCCAACGACAATCGCGCCAACGACGGCGCGATTGCCATGTCTAGCGTCGGGCGTACAACTGCATCGCCGAGCCGTAAAACTCAAACGGGTACGACTCGATCAGCGCGTATTCCGACTGAAAACGCGCTTCCACCGCCAACCCCTGCCTGACAAACCCTTCCATCGTCACCAGATAATCCGGCTGCGTGTCATAGATCAACTGTGGCGGGATGGCGTAATTCATCCCCGGCACGATCAGCGCCGCATCGACCGGGTAATAGCGCGTCAGTTCGGGCGTCACCAAGCCGACTGTATCGACGATTGTCGCCCGGCTGAAGTAGCCGATCGCGCCGATGTCGCCCGACGCGACGCGTGTTTCCGGCGTCACGCCCAACTCGTCGCGCAGATATTCCCCCATGCGTTGATACGCCAGCTCAATCTCGTGCCACGCCATTTTCGGCGCTGGGCGCTGCAACCCGTGATCGGGCGTCAGCGCCCAGCCGCTCAACGACGTGATGATGCATAGTGCGCCAACCAGCCCGCCGATCAGCGGCGCGAGGACACGCGCCCACGACTCCGCCAGTGGACGGAGCAGCGCCCACATGCCGACAAATGTGCCAAACATCAGCGCGGGCAGCGGCGGCGCCATGTACCAGCGGAACATCTGCGGGTTGAGCGCGGCGAAGGCGGCGAAATACAGCCACGGGTAGATTAGGAACGGCAGGACGCGCGGGCAGCGGCGCGCGGCATACACCAGCGCGAACAGATTGCACGTCAGGATCAGCACACCGCCAATCATTGCGCCGATCGCGCCGAAGGTGTCGAACTGGAAGAACAGGTTGGCATACGTCTGGACGAGCTGCGCTGCCGCCGCGCCCGGTTCGATCAGGTAAGCAAAGCGCTTGGCTGTGACCGAGTTCGGGATCGCCGCCCCGAAGTAGGCGAGGCTGAAGATCATCCACGGCAGCAAGACAAGCCCACAGGCGAGCCACGTCCGCAGCGGCAGCCGTCTGAGGATCGGCTCACCTCGCATCGACAGCCACCTGTCAATCAACTGGAAGGCGAGCAGCGGGCCGATCCACAGCGCCGCGTCGACGCGCGTCAGCAAGCCGAGCGCCGCGCATGCGCCGATGGCGTAATCGCGCCAGCGTCCTTCCACCGACGCGTATAACCACGTAGCCGCGACCATCCACAGGATGTTGACGCTCGTCTCCATGCCGCCGACGGCGAACGTGACGCTCATCGGCGCGATTGCCCACAGCACGCCGGGCAGCACCGCGATCAAGTCGCTGGCGATCAGCCGTCGCGCCAGTAGATAGAGCAGCGCCGCCGTCAGCCCATCGGCGACCGCGCTCACGCCGAGGGCGTACCACGGGTACTCGCCGCGCCCATCAAGCGCGCCGATGCCCGCCATTGTCAGCGTGAACAGGGGCGTCGACGTGCCGAGCGTCCGCACACCGGGGTTGTAGACGAATCCCTGCCCTTCGACGATATTGCGGCTGTAGCGAAAGGTGATGAAGGCGTCGTCAATCGTCCGCGTTCCGGGCACGGTCCGCGCCGCCAGCGCCAGCAGGAAGATCACCACGAAAAGAATAGGAGTCAGTTGAGACCTAGGCAGAAACACAACCTTTCACGCAATCAGCTTATGT
>JAEVZT010000461.1 GCA_023392115.1 Chloroflexota bacterium | reverse complement strand
GAATGTCTGGAAACGCTGGACAGTGAGATTCCGACGTTGATGCTTATCGACATTCAGATGCCCGGCATGTCCGGCTTTGATTTGCTGGCGAAGCTGCGGGAGCGCGAGGCATGGCGGCATATTCCGGTCGTCGCCGTCACCGCACATACCATGCATGGGGATCGGGAACGTATCCTCAATGCCGGCTTCGACGGCTATATCGGCAAGCCGATCAGCGCCATGACGCTTGTCGGCGATCTGACTCGGATTATGGATGCGAGAGAGAAGCGTTGATGGATGAGATCTCGTTTGCAGCGCGGATGCGCGATCGCTATCCCGAAGGACTGACTGGTATTTTGGCGATCGGCGGCACGCGAACGAACTACATCCTGAAGTACAACCGCGAAATTGAAAACCCCGGACAAATTGAGGATTTGGGGCACTACTTCGAGGACGCGCTTGAATGCACCCGCGATCTAGCGGAGTTGTTCTTTGATCTTGGTGGTCAAAACCTCATTGTTCCGGTGCTTTCCTACCAGTCATTTGAAAACGAGCGCGGACAGGAGTATGCGGCGCTGACGGGCAGAATGGCGCTGGAGTTGATGAACGAGGATTGGGTCAGATTCTATGGCGACAACGAAATTGACCCGTACTTCGCCGGCATCGACACCCTGCTGCACTTCCCCGAACGTGAGGTTATGTACCGGCTCGGTGCCGAGTGCGCCAGTTTCAACGCAGCATGGCAGTATCAAGATGGGCGGCGCAAGCTGATCTGGGAAGTCGCGCCGATCCCGCTATTCTCTTTCTGGCGGGCGCACGACGTAATGGGAGAAGCGGCGGCAGCGCAACTCGAAGCCGACCTTGCCACCGCGCCAAACATGCAGGTCATGCACGACGTCCTGTACCGCTATTACGCGCAGGCGGTTTACGGGACAGCCATCCCCATGCCACATTTCTATCTTGGAACCAATCGCAACGGCGACCTCAAACTGCGCGCTATGCTGCCGATCTCCTTGATGTGTGGCAGTCCAACACGCTTTTATTTCACACCCTATCCGACGATGTTCATCACGCGCGAGACGTTTCAGACAGTCCTTGAAGACCTCGCTTTTGGCAAGCGGCTGCGCTCGACCAACATCGACTATTCCGGCAAACTAACGCCCGATCTGCTTGATGCCGAATACGAGCGGGTGATGACACTGAGCAGCGACCCGGCGTCAACCGTCGGTTTGGCGCGCTCGGTCAAGTCAGGCACTTCCTAGACAGACAACCGCGATGACGACCCCGCTAAACTGGTTTATCGACTTTGATGAAACGCTGGCAACAGGCAGCATTAGCTGGGCATTTGAGTGGGCGTTCCCCAAGCTCATACGTGAATACAGGCTTCGCGCCGATGATGCGCTGCTCGCGCAAGCCGTGCTCGCCGCGCAGGAGAAGGCGAGCGCCGACTTCGCGCCGCAGGTCATCTTGCACGAGCTTTTCGAGACGATGGGCTGGGACTCGTCGTTGGAAGCGGTCCTGTTCAATGACATTCTGACGAATTATCGTCCGCAGTTGTTCGATGATGCGCTGCCTTTCCTTAACCGGCTGAAAGCGCTCAACCGGCGCGTGTTTGTCGTCTCGAACAACCGTTTGTCGCTCAAGTTCGTGAAGCTGCTCCAAATCGAGGAATACCTTACCGGCATTTACACGCCTGCGAAGTATCCCGGCGCGCAGCCGAAGCCGCACCGCAGTTTGTGGGACTGTGTGCTGGCGGCGGATGCAGAAGTGAACGAGGGGAATTCAGTCGTCGTGGGCGATGACCCGTGGTCGGATGGGGCATTCGCGGATACCTGCGGGCTCCCGTGTTGGATTGTCGACCGTAACGGGCGTTTCAGCGAGCGCTACAGTGGGAAGTCGTACCGCTGGGTGCGCTCACTGCTTGATATCCCCATGCCCGGGTGATCCGTCCGCGGGCTTTGTCGCCTGTGGCGCGCCGTGCGACCGGTTCGCTAGCCGCTGTGCCAACTGCGCAAACTCTTGAATGTTCATCGGCTTGTTCATGACGAAATCGGCGTGCAGTTCGACTTCATTGGTCACCATGTGCGGATTTGCCGTCATGACGAGGATTGACATGCGCTGATGGGTGTCCTTGGCGCGCAGTCTTCGAATGACCTCGACGCCGGACAGGACAGGCATCGACAGATCGAGGATCAGCAGATCAAACGAATTCGCCTCGAGCAGCTTGAGCGCTTCCTCACCGTTCTCCGCTTCTGTAACTTTGTAGCCAACATGGGTTAACGCAATCATGCAGAGGTCGCGATTGTAGAAATTGTCGTCGACAATCAGCGCTGTTGCATTGTGTTCATCGGGCATCAGACGTCTCCGGCGTGCCGATGGAGGAAACACGCTGCGTCCGGGGTTGCTTCTCCACCATCGGTAACGTGTTACAGTGTAGAACAGGTTGTGAAAACCGTCAATTTAGCCGGCGATCGCCGTGAGCTGCTGTAACGCGCGCTCGACACGGTCGCGGACGTGGTGATCGGGATCGGTCGCGTATGGGCGGATGTGCTCTATCGCTTTGGGGTCGCCCAGCCGTCCCAGCGCCTCTATCGCCGTATACCGCTCGGTCGGTGACTGTGTCCGATGTAGGAATGCAATCAGCGGGTCGATGGCGCGCTTGTCACCGAGTTTCCCCAGCGCGTCGACCACCCAGATTGGCGAGTAATTGGGGTCAGAGTTCGACAGGAGGTGCAGCATTGGCTCGACAGCCGAGCGGTCGCCGCTTGAACCGAGGTACTGCGCTGCCAGCGCACGAATCGCGCTGCTCTGCGCGCCGAGCTGTTTGATCATCAGCGGCACGACGCTGGGATCGCCAATTTCCGCCAGTACCGTCAGCATCCGCCAGCGATCACGATCCGACGCGGAATTCGCCAAAGCGTTGAGCAACCACGGAACGGCGGACCTGCCTGTCTCAAGCAGTACCTCGCGGGCGCGAACAGACTGCTGTGAATCGGCACAGGTGAGCGCTTCCACGAGATGCCGGTACTCACGCATCATATCTGCCCCTCTTGTTGCCACCATGTTACTGCCCCTGCGACGTTGCGCTGCTCTTATTGCTTGTAAGTTTGATAGTAGGTGTTTTCTTCTATCAGAGCAAGTGACAAATGTGCGCTTACCTGAAGACTGAGAACCGAACTGCTAGCCCGCGCGGTAGATTGGTAGGCTCAAACACGTCACCGTAAATATGCACGCCTTGCTTGCGGCAGAGTACTTCGATATCCCGCATGGGAACTGGCGCAGCCCATTTGGCTTCAAAGACACTGTTTCCGACTTCTTCAAGACAATCAGGCACAGACGGTGCCATCCAGTCCCAAATTTCCTCGCGCGTCAGGTGGAGCAGAGAACGCCGCGCGGCGGCGCACCACGTCGTCGCTTGCAGCCAGATCGTGCCGATGCTGGTCTTTTCAAAACGATCGTCGAGCGTCTGGTTCATTAAGTGCAAGAACTCATTCAGCTCGTCGAGCGTCGCCGCTGCCCACTGGTATTCCTGCTTCGAAGATTTCTCAGGCGATTGGCGGCAAATGCGTGACAACTGGTCAAGCCAACTGAGCACGCGCATGACCTGACGTTCAACCTCGGCGGAGTGGTTGAAGAACGGCTCAAGGTCGTGCAGGTGTTCGCGCACGATAAAGTAGAGCTGATCATGGATCTGCGTAGGTTCTGCTGTTTGGATCATACGAAAACTCGTGCCCGCTCGCATCTCGATATACGGTGGTGAGTACACAAAAACACAATATCACGACAGGACTGTTACAGATTGAGACAGCGAATGAATTCTTTGTGAATTTTCTTGGGCTGGATAACTCGATCATAAAGTTCTCAATTCTGTCGGTTGATCACTATGAAGCGTACTTGCTCTGTAGAAAGCCTTTATAATCTGTTAAAATAGCTGCTGACAGCTCATGAAGTGCTGTTTGTAGCGTGTTTAGGTGGCATGAACATCGACTAGTACTTTCGGGGGATCATTGTGAAGATGTCGCGGCGCTGTCCAGAATGTGGGGCGGAATGGCGGGATGGCACAACCTGTCAGAACGATTTTCATCAACTGCTTTTCTGGGAAGCGGAGGACCCATCACTGGGCGTCGTCCATCACTTGATGGTGCTCTCGTATCATCTTCAGCATCCGAGCCTCTATTCGCCGGAAGGGGTATTATGGGCGCGTCAGGGGCTGCGGAATTTCCTCGATGCCGGGTTGTCGACCGCGGACGTTCGCAAACTCAACAAATCGCTTCTCGACTCAGGTAACCGTGACTTCAAAATCACAGCTAGACCGGGCGCACAGGGATCGTATGATCGCCCAATCAAATGGACGATGGTCGCGGCAGACGTAGTCGCCGGCGGGATGGAAGGTTACGTCGAGAATGTGACCGCGTGGGCGCGTTCAATTAATGAAGCGCTCAAATTGGCATATGGTGAGTCGCAAATAACCTGATTTGAAGCCGAGTTACGCGTCTAGATGGCGCTGCCGCGCAGCGTGACCGCCATCCTGTGCTTGGAAGACGAGCAGAATCAGCGCCACTGACGACGACACGTTGAAGAAGCGGTGCGGCTGTGATGCCTCAAACAGCACGCTGTCGCCGCTTTCGAGGGTATAGGTTTCCGTGCCTATCTCGTAATCGATTTCGCCTTGCACGCAGTAGACGAATTCCTGCCCGTCATGCGTAATTGGTTCGGAGTCGCCGCCTGTGCCGGGTTCGAGCGTCACGAGGAACGGTTCGATCTGCTGACTGCGCAGGCCGCTCCCGAGACTCTCGATCCCCATGCCGCTGCGTTCTGAACGCATTCGATGATTGCGCTTGACGTAGACTGTCGCCTTGTCGGACGCATCGCGGAAGAACTCGGTGATCGGGGTGTCAAGCGCGCGCGCGAGCAGGTGAAGTGAGGCAACGGTAGGCGAGTTCTCACCGCGCTCGATACGGCTGATGGCGTTTATGGAAAGCCCGCACTTTTCCGCCAGCACGCGAAGTGACAGCCCGCGCTGTTCTCGCAGTAGGCGAATGCGCTGCCCAACCAGTGTTTCCGCCTGATCTCTTTCTCCCCGTCCGCTGGTCATCGACTACCCGAGTCTCCGTCTACGGCTGTTCCCGCACAATTGTACCGAGTGCCATGCCGATTTGGCAGTCATTTAGTTCATCAGTACAGCCGGTAAAGTACAGTCGGTAGTCGGCGTCGGTCTTGACGAAAGCCGGCTGGCAGATGCAGTAACTTGCCCATGGTTGATCGACCTGCTGACGGGTGAGCGCCGCCGATTCGAGTGCGCGCAGCATGTTCCAGTGAATGCCGTCCTCGCTCGTCGCGTAGCCGATGAACGCCGGGCAGTTGGCGTCATTAGGGCATGAATCAGCGAAAAACATCTCCCAGCCTTGTTCGGTGCGTCCGACATCAACCGCCCAAGCAGACAGAGGTTTCGACGTACCATCGGCAAGGCGTTCAACGATCGGGTCGCTGTGGGCGAACGGCGCGTCGGTCGTCGCCGGATCGTCATATTTCGTCCATGTGATGCCATCTGTCGAGGTCGCCAAGCCGATTAGGCGGGGCAGGGGCAGCAGAAATTCACTGCCGCCCGAGTAGTACATGACATAGCCCTGTTCGGTGCTGATGATGGCATGCGGCATGATGAAGCCTTCATCCCAATCGCCCCTCTCACCCGCATTCAAGACTGGAGCAGGTTCGCGCTGCCACGGTCCGGCGGGTGCGTCCGCGACCGCGCGCCCAATGTGTTGCCCGGGTCCTGCACACGGGGTCGAGTTCCCGGCGTAGTACATGATCCATTGGTCGTCGTCGACGATCGGCACGCCCATCGAGGCACACATTGCGTCGTAGCCTTCGCCATCTGGCTCAAGCACCGGGTTCGCCTCATAGCTTTCCCAGTGAATGCCATCCGGCGAGGTTGCGAAGCCGATCGCTGCCGGTCTGCCGGCGCGCGCGCACGAGCCGGAATAGAACAGGTAAAACGTACCGCCGTACTCTATCACCTGCGGCGCGAAGATCGTGCCACATTCGCCACCCCACGAGTCGCCCTCACCACGCGTGAAAACCGGATTGTCGGCAGATGGCGTAAAGTCGATGATAGGCGGCATGTCTTGAGCGAAGGCACGGCTAGTCATCAGGAATGAGACGCAGAGCGTCGTGATTATCAGCAGGCGGAGATGGAAAACGGACTTGGGCATGGTCATGTCCTCACGGCGCGGTACAAGGCACGTACCACTATAGTGTATTGAAAAACACTATAGTGGTAAAGTGACGATCGTAACAGCTTCGGCTGTGCTTGCGTCGGGGGATGCTGCGCTGTCAGTTCTCCAGAAAACGCTTCGCGAACTGGACGAAGTGATAAGCGTCGTTGAAGTTTGACGCGATGCCGAGCGATACGCGCACTGCGCCAGATGCCTTGCCGTTCATGACGAGCAGAAACTGCTCGAAGGTCATTCGTTCTTCGTTGATGAAACACTGCTGCATGTCTTCCGCCGTCAGGTTGTTGGCAATTTCACCCGCGCCGGGGTTGCAGAAACAGCCGGTTCGCAGCGAGATACTGCGTTCGTTGGCGCTGCGTTCGACGTCGCGGAAATCGTACAACTCGCCCTGCGGATCGAAGAAATTGAGCGTAATCGTCGCGCCGCGCCCGGCAGTGGATGCCGGTCCGTAGAGCCGAATCAGCGGCATGCCGTTCGCGTGGCGCAGCGCCATCAACTGCTCGATCATCCAACCGGCGAGCGCCATGACGCGCCTGTGGATCGTCTCTACGCCAACCGATTCGAGGAATCTCAGGCCGATTTCGACCGCCGGAATGTTCAGGTAGTTGATCGTGCCGTCCTCGAAACCGCGCTCGCCTTCCGCCAGATAGTAGCCGTCGCCCTGCACCGAGGCGATCGTGATCGTCCCGCCGGCGAACCAAGGGCGGCGCAGCTTGGCAAGCTTGTCCCGCCGCGCGATCAGGCAGCCGACGCCCGTTGGGTAGCCAAACAGCTTGTAGAAGGATAGGTCAACGAAATCGGGTTTATACTCACTCAGATCAACTCGGTTGGTAGGCGCGTAGGCGGCGAAATCAACAAGTACGTCCCAGCCTTTCGCATGCGCTTGGTCAATCCATTCAAGCGGGTGCTTCACGCCAGAGAAATTGGACTGTGCCGGGTAGGCGAACAGCGTCTTCTGACCGGGCTGCGTCTCGTTGAGAAGCTGCGCGATCGCTCGCTCGTCAGCGCGAAGATCGGGCGGCAGGACGGGCACGTAATGGACGGTCGCGCCCTTTGCCCGAGCGAACTCGCGGATGCCGTTGACCGAGTTATGGTTGTCGAAGGTGAGGACGTAACGGTCGCCCGGCGCGAATGGATAGGACTCGCCGACGAGCTTGAGCGCGCCGCTGGCATTTTGGGTGAAGATGACGGCATATTCATCCGGCGAGGCGTTAAAATAGCGCAGGACGTATTCGCGCGCCCGCTCATTCAATTCGGTGGCAGCCAGCGACGTCGCGTTGCTCGAATGGGGGTTGCCGAAGACGCCGCGCCGGAGGAGCGCCGCGTGCTCAGCAATTTGCCGGTCAGCGTACAGACCGCCGCCCGTGTAGTCGAGGTAGACGTGTCCCTGTTCATCCAGCCGCGCGTACTCCGTCGCCCGAAGGCGATCAAGCGCGAGCGTTTCGAGATAGGCGGGGTAGGCGTTGACGAACGCCTCGTATGCCTGCTGAACTGCTTTTTCTTGGCGTGTTTGAGTGAGCATCGGCACTTTCCCCCCGGCGTATACGGCAGTTGACAGTTTCTATAATAGATCAAGCTCGCTATCGTGGGTAACCGAGTTTCGCCGGCTGCTTAGATTGGGCAAAAGGAAATGATGGATCAGACGTGGATACTGGTCGAAGATACACCGTTCGACGTGTCGAACCTGCGCGGGTTTGAGGGCTTGTTCACGCTGGGCAGCGGTTACTTACACGTGCGCGGGGCGCTCGAAGAACATCTGACGGACGCGCCGCAGGATGTGACGTATTTGCGCCGTCCCGCGAATGTCACGTCGGAGCAGTTTCCCGAAATGAAGTCGAAATGGGGAACGTTCATCCCCGGCATCTATGGCAATCACCCGCTGATGGGAAAGGAACTGGCGAATCTGCCGCATTTTCTCGGCATCACGCCGTTCGTCGACGGCGAGAAGCTCGATATGGAGCGCAGCCGTGTTGAGGCGTACCGTCGGGCGCTCGATTTTCACACTGCCACGCTGACGCGCGCGCTGCGCTGGCTGACGGAGAGCGGGGCGGTGGTTTCCGTGACCTTCGAGCGGTTCGTCAGCGCCGCGCGACCGCACCTGTGCGTCCAGCGGATGACGCTCACCAGCGACCGCGACGCCGATCTGACACTTGATGCTGGTATTGACACCGACGTTCGCACCAGCGGCTACGATCACTTCACACAGGTGACGTTTGACCAGCCCGCGCCCGACGTAATTGGCTGTTCGACGGTGCTCGACACCGGCGCGCAGGTCGATATGGCGGCGCACGCCGCGCTACCAGAAGCGGTGTGGACTTACAGCGCCGAGCCGCGCCGTGGATGGCTGCGCGCGACGATCCCCCTGAGGGCAGGGCAATCAATCTCGTTTGAGAAGCGCACAGCCGTCACGACGAGCACTGACCGCGAGCGCCGCGATCCGCTTGATCTGCTGGCGCCGGAATTGGATTACGAGGCGTTGGCATCCGAACATGCCGCGGTCTGGCGCGACCACTGGGAGAAATGCGATGTGGTGATTGAAGGGGATGACGAATCGCAGATCGGGCTGCGGCTGGCGATGTACCATCTGCTGCGCTCGCACCCGAACGACAGCCGTTTCGCCATCGATCCGAAAGCCTACGCCGGAGATGCCTACCGTGGGCTGTACTTCTGGGACACGGAAATGTATCTGCTGCCGTTCTTCCTGTACACCGACCCCGATCGTGGGCGGATGCTGACTGATTTCCGCATCAACACACTGGCGGGGGCGCGGCAGAACGCCGCCGACTACGGCTACGGCGGCGCGCGTTACCCGTGGGAAGGCGATGCCGACGGCGTCGAGCAGTGCCCGAACTGGCAGTACCGCGATCACGAAGTGCATGTGACGGCGGACGTCGTCTACGGGACAGCCCATTATGCGGGCGCGGCGGCTGATCCCGACTATCTCCAGCAAGCAGGCGAGGTGCTGCGCGAGACGGCGCGCTACTGGCTTGACCGCGTCGACTGGCGACCGGACGACGGCTACCCGAGTCTGCTCGGCGTTATGGGTCCCGACGAGTACACGCCGATCAGCAGCAACAACGCCTACACCAACCGCCTCGTGTCGCTTGCGCTGACGTATGCCGCGCAGGTTGAGCCGGACGAAGGGCTGCGCGCCAAGTATCTCGACGTCGCGAGGCGGCTGCCGATTGTGCTCCGCGCCGACGGGCTGGTCATGCAGTGCGAGGAATTTGACAGGCTCGCCGAGATCGACATCGACGGGCTGTGGCGCGACCGCAGTCAGACGTTCGCCGCGCAGGTGTCGCAGGAGCGGCTGTACCGGAGCAAATGCCTGAAACAGGCGGACGTCCTGCTGCTGATGATGCTGTTCCCACACGAATTCAGCGATGAGGAGGTCAAACAGGCGTGGGCGTATTACCTGCCGTATACGACGCACGACTCGTCGCTGTCACCCGGCGTTCACGCGCTGATCGCGCTGCGGCTGGGCATGATGAACGAGGCGTGGGCGTTCTGGCGGCGCAGCCACGCCATCGATCTGGAGGGTGGGGCAGAAGAAGGGATTCACATCGCCGCGGCGGGCATGCACTGGCAGATCGCGGTTTTCGGCTTCGGCGGCTTGCAAACGGCGATGGCTGCCGACCGGCTGATGCTCAACCCGAAACTGCCGCCATCATGGACGCGGCTGGCGTTTCCGGTAACGTGGAAGGGACAGCGCGCGCATGTCGGCATAACCCACGAACAGGTGGCGGTGACGAATCACAGCGCAGAACCGCTTGCCGTGTCTGTGTATGGAGTGGCAGCGGACATTCCCGCCGGAGCAACCGCTGAGTTTGATGTGCCTGAGTCAGCGAAGCAGCGCTAAGTTGGCGTGGTTGGACGCCAAGTTGTTCAGTCGCGGCGCGCATTTACGGGTAAATTGTCTAGTCCTTTTGCTTGACAGTGCTCGCCGCGTTGTTTACACTTCGTAATGAAGCTGGAGGCTTACATAAGTCGGGTTGACTCTGGGGGCGTGCAAGACGCTCCCACTATATTGACTTTAGGAGTAGCTCATGTTTCGAAAAACGTTGTTCATCGCACTCGTACTGGGGCTTGTCCTCGGCGCTTCTGTTGCCGTACAAGCGCAGGGCGACTGCCCGGATGGCGTGGTCACCGTCCGCCTCGATGACTGGTCGAGCGGCGACCGCGTGGAATACATGAATCAGGTGCTTGCCGACTTCGAAGAAGAATTCCCGTGCATTGACGCCGTCGCCGAGCCGAACATCGGCAGCGAACAGGAACAGAACACGCGCCGCCTGACGATGCTCGCGAGCGGCACCGCGCCCGATTTGCTGGCGACCGGCGAGTCGTGGATTCCGATGTACGTCGAGGCGGGCGGTTTGATGGATTTGACGCCGTTCGTCGAGGGCGAGTCGGGCTTTGATCCCGCAGAAGTGTTCTACGAAGGCGTTTACAATCAGGGCTTCTATCAGGGAACGCCCTATGCCATCGCCAAGGACTACAGCACGAGCGCCTTCTACGTCAACACGGCGCTGTTTGAAGCCGCCGGCATTCCGCTGCCTGAAGAAGGCTGGACGTGGGATGACGCGCTCGACATCGCGTTCGAGCTGACGCTCGACGCGAACGGCAACAACGCCAACAGCCCCGACTTCGACCCGGACAACATTGTTCAATGGGGTATAGACATCATCCATGACGGCTGGTGGCGCGGCTTCCAGAGCTACCTCTATTCGTGGGGCGCACATACCATCAGCGATGACGGCACGACAACCACCGGCTATCTGAACAGCGAGACGGCAGTCGAAGCATGGGAATGGTATCGCGATCTTGTCTTCGAACATCACGTCGCGCCGTCGGCGAGCGTGATTGGCGCTATCGAGGGCGATCGTCCGCAGATGTTCAGGGATGGCAGGTTGGCGATCGGCGCGACCTTCCACGGTCCGTGGTGGCAGGACGTCTTCAACGAGACGCCGAACCTTGAATGGGCGGTCGTCCCGCTGCCGCACGGTCCCGCGGGGCATGCGAGCGCTGTCATGTGGATGGGCTGGGGCATTAACCCGGCGACCGAACATCCTGAAGAAGCGTGGGAACTGCTCAAGTGGCTGACGACCGAGCCGGGACAGCGCGTGTTCGCCCTCAAGGCGTTGAGCGCCGACCGGGCAGTGTCGGAAGAACTACAGCGTGTTGAAGACCCGTACTGGGGCGTGTTCATCGCCGAATCCGAATTCCTTGCCGAACTCGACGAGCAAAAGTCACCTTACTACGGACCGTGTGTGTTCCTGCCTGCTGACGACCTGCTCACGCGCGTCATGAGCGACGGCGGTGATGCGGTCGATATTCAGGCTGAACTCGATGCACTGGCTGCGGAAGCCGACGCTTGTCTGGCGGAAGCCGCCGAAACGGGCAGCGCATCCTAAGCACTGCTCACGCTCCATGATCTAGACCCCGCTGCGCCCCTGCCCGCCTTGCAGGTGGGGGCGCAGTCATGACATTCCGCGCCGCTGTCCTAAACAGGCAGGGCGGGAATGCGTTCACGAACACGGAAAGTACCGCACCTATGACTCCAACTGTACTTACCCGCAGAATACGTATGTCGCCGATGGCTCGGCGTGAGGCGCTGGCATTCTATGTGCTGATCAGCCCGTGGCTGCTCGGCTTCCTGATCTTCCTCGCTTACCCGATGCTGCGCTCCCTTTACCTGTCGTTCACAAACTACAACCTGCTGTCACCGCCGGTATGGGTCGGCTGGCAGAACTACGAGCGTCTGTTTAGCGACCCCAAGTTCTGGCAGTCACTGCGGGTGACCTTCGTCTACGCGCTCGGCAGCGTGCCGGGAAGCACGATCATCGCGCTGTCGCTGGCGATGGTGCTCTCGCAAAAGCTGCGCGGCGTCAATTTCCTGCGCACCATCTTCTTCATGCCTTCGATTTTGAGCAGTATCGCCGTCGCGGTGTTGTGGATGTACATCTTCCGCCCTGAAGGCGGCATGCTGAACATCGTCCTCGGGTGGTTCGGCATTGAAGGTCCCGACTGGCTGTTGAGCGAGCAGTGGGCGCTGCCCGCGCTGATCTTGATGAGCTGGTGGAGCATTGGCGGACAGATCGTCATCTATCTGGCGGGCTTGAAAGGCATCCCCGAATCGCTCTATGAAGCTGCCGAGATCGACGGCGCGAACGGTTTCGCCAAGTTCCGCTTCGTCACGCTGCCGATGCTCAGCCCGACGATCTTCTTCAACGTCGTGCTGGCGATCATCGCCGCGCTGCAAGTCTTTGACGTCGGCTGGGTGATGACGCGCGGCGGTCCCAACGACGCGACGCTGTTCTACATGATCAACCTGTATGAGCGCGCATTCCAGTTCGTGCAGATGGGTTATGCGTCAGCGCTGGCGTGGATTCTGTTCATCATCATCATGGTCATTACCCTGCTGGTGATTCGCTCGTCCGCCCTGTGGGTCTATTACGAGTCGGAAGCGAAGTAGCCGATGGATACCTCAACCCGCTTACCCGTGAGCGGACGCGCCGCCAATACGTGGTACAACATCCGCACGTCGAAGGGCTGGCAGCGCCTGATTCGCCACACGTTGAGCTACATTGTGCTGGCGCTCGGCGCGGCGTTCATGGTCTTTCCGATGCTGTGGATGATTTCCGCCAGTCTGAAACCGGAATGGCAGATTTTCACCGATCCGCCGATCTGGATTCCCCAGCACTGGGAAGAAGTGCGCGCGGGGAACACGAACCGCATGATCAACCTGTGGGAAGCAGCTGTCGACGGTGAGACGCAGAAGGTCATCCAAATTGGCGTGCGCCGCTATACGACGGTGATTGACGCCGCGCTGCTGACGAATCTCCAGTCGGTTCCCGGTGATCAGCTTGGCGCGGCGGTGGCGACGAACGTCGACGGCGTCGTGCTGAATGTACGCCCGTGGACGCTCGACGGCGAAACGCGCGACGTTGTCGCACTGGCGCGGGGCGAGGACGATGACCTGATCATTGTCGAAGTCGCCGATCTGCGCGCCGCCGCTTCACGCCAGCCGCTGGACGAGGTCAACGCCGGAAGCCGCGCCTCGTTCGAGGTTGAAGGCGTTGAGTTTCGCGGGCGCGAGATCGACGTCGACGGTCAGCCGACGCAGATCATCCCGCTTGGACCCGAATCACAGCTGACCGTCGTCGGCTCGCCGGAGATCGCCGCCGCGGCGACGCTGGTTTCGACATCCGTGTTGAGCGACGCCGGGTTCGCTTCCGTTGGCGAAACCGAACTGCCGTTGGTTCAAGCGGAAGGAATGACCGGCGAGTTCATTGTCCTCGTGCGCGAATCGTGGCAGCCGGTGATTGACGAGGTACAGGTCGACAGCGCCGCGTTTGTAGCGCCGCGCGGGCAGATGGGCGAGCGAACAATCCAGCCGGTGAATGGCGTTGACATGCAAGTGGCGACGTTTACGCCGGAGAGTGGCGCGCCCTTCGACGTGGCGATCCTCAGCAGCGGCACGACCGAAAGCCTCGTCATCCCTGTCGATCAGGCGGCGACGCTGCGGCTGGCGCAGCTCGGCGGGCTGACGGGCACGCGCGGCGATCGGTACGGGCGCATTCCGTACCGGGTGCAGGATGGCTACACCGAAGGGACGGATACGCTTTCGGTCGCGCTGGTTGGCGACTCGCGCGAAATGGCGCTGGTCGTTCCGGCGCGCGTCGTAGACGAGGCGTTCGACGTCAGCCCGGAAAACTTGAACCGCGCGATGTACCCGCAGCTCCGCTTTCAGGGCTATGTCGAGGCGCTGCAAACGAAAGTCGCCGAAACTTATTTCCCGACGTTCTTCCGCAACTCGTTCGTGCTTGTGCTCCTCAACTGCATCGGACACGTCCTGTCGTGTATTGTCGTGGCATACGCCTTCGCCCGCCTGCGCGCCCCCGGCAAGAACTTCCTGTTCATGATCCTGCTCAGCACGATGATGCTTCCGTACCCGGTCACGCTCGTGCCGCTGTACGAGATTTTCCGCGACATGGGCATGGTCAACACGCTGTTCCCGCTGTTCATCCGCTCGTTTTTCGGCAACGCTTTCCTGATCTTCATGCTGCGCCAGTTCTTCACGTCGATTCCGCGCGAGCTTGAAGAAGCGGCGCGCATCGACGGCGCGAACGTCGTCCAGATCATCTGGAATGTGATAGTTCCCCTGAGCAAGCCGGCGATCGCGACGGTGATCATCTTCACCTTCTGGTGGACGTGGAACAGCTTCCTCGAACCGTTCATTTTCCTGAGCAGCCCCGAATTGTTCCCGGTGTCCGTCGGGCTCAATTTCTTCAAAGATCAGTACAGCGCGGTCTACTATGACCGCCTGATCGCGGCGTCGGTCTTGAGCATGCTGCCGATGCTGCTGATCTTCTTCTTTGCCCAGCGTTACTTTATCGAGGGCATTCAACTGACCGGTATGAAAGGGTAGTGGTCGTGATCGGGATGACAACACTCGGACAGCTTGCCCGGCTGCGCTCCAACGTGCGCCGCATGCGCCTGTCGAGCTACGATACTACGGGCGGGAACTTTGACTGGTGGGAGTTCGAGCCGGGACAAACCCGATCGATTGCCGCTATCGAGGGCGCGGGCTGCATCAAGCACATTTGGATGACGCTGTCATGCGAGGATAAGTACCTGTACCGCAAGGTCTTGCTGCGCATGTACTGGGACGGTGAAGAGGCGCCAAGCGTCGAGACGCCGGTCGGCGACTTCTTCGGCATGGGGCACAACCTGACGCGCAATTTCGTCTCGCTGCCGCTGCAAATGAGTCCCGAAAGCGGGCGCGGCTTCAACTGTTGGTTTCCGATGCCGTTCGAGAGCGCGGCGCGGATCGACATCACCAACGAAGCCAACCGCAAGCTGAACGTCTACTTCTATGTCGACTACGAATCCTATCCCGACGGGACGAGCATGGCGGATTACGGGCGCTTCCATGCCCAGTGGCGGCGCGTGAATCCGACGCCCGGCTGGGCAGACCCTGCCGTTCGCTAGGAAGGCAACCACGACAAGATGTTCGAGGCGTGGCGGACGCCGAATCTCGACGGCGCGCAAAACTACGTCATCCTTGAGGCGAATGGGCGCGGGCATTACGTCGGCTGCCACCTAGACATCGACTGTTTCGAGCGCCAGCCGAACGACTGGTACGGCGAAGGCGACGACATGATCATCATCGACGGCGAGCCGCTGCCCCGGCTGTACGGCACGGGCACCGAAGATTACGTCAACACGGCTTTCGCGCCGACAGAGGAGTACAGCGCACCGTATCACGGCGTTATTTTGTGGCAGGGAACGGATGATTGGCGCTGGCGCGGCAAGAACACGATTTACCGCTACCACGTCGAAGACCCGATCTTCTTCGAGCAGTCGATCCGCGTGACGATCGAGCACGGGCACGGCAACAAACTGAGCAACGACTATTCTTCAACTGCCTACTGGTACCAGACCGAACCCCACCAGCCGTTTCCGCCGATGCTGCCGGTTGAAGCACGGCTGCCCCGCTAGCGAGGATGAACGATGCGCGAAAATCGATTTGCGGAGACGCTCACCCTAGTGGGCGAGTGGGATCTTGAACTGGCGGGGCAGCGCGGGATGGTTCGCATCCCCGGCGCGTGGGAAGTGCAGGGCTTCGCGCGCGACTGCGAAGGACCTGCCGTCTACCGGCGAACGGTTGACGTGCCCGCGTCGTGGGATGGCGCGCGGATCATCCTACACTGCGAGGCGGTCAGCTACTACGTCGAGGTGTTCGCCAACGACCAGCCGGTCGGAACGCACGAAGGCATGTGGACGGCGTTCGAGCTTGACGTGAGCGCCGCCATACGACCCGGCGCGAGCAACACGATTGAGCTGCGCGTGATCAAACCGGGCGACGACGGCGACCGCTTCCCGTACCGCGACGTGATTGTCGGATTCATCCCCTACGTGTCGATCACGTTTGGCGGCGTGTGGGGCGACATCTGGTTGAGCGCCCACCGTTCGCCGGCTTGGACGGAAGTGCGCGTCGCGCCGGATTGGGAGACGCGTCGCGTGCGCCTGAAGGCGCAGATCGCGGATCTGCCTGTCGGCTCATCGCTGACGGCACGTGTTCAGGTCTGCGATCAGGCAGGTGGGGTAGTGGCAGAGACGCGCAATCCCGCCGCCGATGTACTTGACGTGACGCTCGCCATCCCTGACGCGGAGTCGTGGAGTCCGAAGTCGCCGGTGCAGTACCGCGCGGTGCTGAGCTTGCTCGACGGCGATCAGGTGATCGCGGAAAGCGAGCGGCGTTTTGGCTTTCGCCAGCTGCGCGCCGACGGCGATCAACTGCTGCTCAACGACGAGCCGTTTCATGTGCGCGGCGCGTTGAGCTGGGGATGGGATCCCGACACCCTCGCGCCCACGCCGACCGAGGCGCAGATCCGCGACGAATTCGCCCGTGTGCGGGCGCTCGGCTTCAACATGGTCAAGCTGTGCTTGTTTGTGCCGCCCGCGCGTCTGTTTGAAATTGCCGACGAGGAAGGCATGCTGCTGTGGCTTGAACTGCCGATGTGGTATCAACGCCTGAACGTGCACCTTCGGCAGCAGGCGCGGGTCGAGTATGCCGACATTCTGGCGGCTGTCCACCACCATCCGTCGATCGTTATTTACAGTCTCGGCTGCGAGCTTGGGGCAGACATGGCGGACGCGGCGCTGCTCGAAGCGCTCAACACGATCGCCCGTGACACACTCAGCGATGTGCTCGTCTGTGACAACAGCGGATCGGGTGAGGCGTACAAAGGGTACGGCTTCGACTTTGCTGACTTCAACGACTACCACTTTTACAGCGACCTCCATTTCTTCCGCCCGTTGGTCGATCATTTCCGGCGTGATTGGCGCAAGCCGCGCCCGTGGATCTTCGGCGAGTTCTGCGACTGCGACGATTTCCGTGACACGAGCGCCATCAGCGGCGATAACCGCCCGTGGTGGCGCGAGGTCTACGGCGTCGGGTCATCGGCGGTGCGCTGGGCATATAGCCTTCAGGAAGAACGGCTCGCGGCGCTCGATCTGCCGTTTGACGAGCAGCGGCTCGTCGATGTCTCGCGTAGTGCGTCGCTGCTGGTGCGCAAGACGATCATCGAATGGACGCGTGCACGCCGGGGGATGGGCGGCTACGTCATCACCGGTTTGCGCGACACGCCGATCTCGACGTCTGGCGTGTTTGACGACTGGGATCAGCCGAAGTACGACGCGACAGCGTTCCGTGAGTCCAACAGCGACAACGTCCTGCTGCTGGAACAGGGGCGGGCGCGGCGCTGGGTGCACGGCGGCGACCGCCCCGATCCTATCGATCTCTACAATCACCTTGGCGGCAGTCCGGTAGATTTCCGAATCGTGATGGCGAATGTCGATGCCATTCCGCACGGGATGCTCCGCTGGCAGCTTGAGGCTGCCGCCGGTGAGGTGGTCGACAGCGGTGGCTGGACGATTCCCGAACTGCCAGCAGGCGGGCTGCAAGAACTCGGCACGCTCGAAATTCAGATGCCGCAGGTCAGCAGCGCGCAGGCGATGACGCTGCGGGTTGAGCTGGCGGGTGTGGCGTCAAATCACTGGGACTTATGGGTTTATCCCGCCGATCTGTCGTGGGGAACGGCGCTCAAGCTGTTTGACCCCGCCGGCGCGCTCGGCGACTTCGACGGGCTGCCCGCCGAGCCGGTGATCGCCGTGCCCGAATCGACCGACGGCATCCTGATCGCCGAGGCGCTCACGCCCGACGTGCTCTCCTATGCGTCGCGCGGCGGGCGCGTGATCCTACTCCAGCCGGCGAAGGGGCAGCTGCCCGCGATCGACGTGCCGTTCTGGCGCGAGTCGATCAAGCTGATTTACGATCATCCGGCGTGGAGCGGCTTTCCCCATCAGGGAACGGTTGATCTCCAGTTCTACTCGCTGGCGACCAACCACGCGATCAATACCGACGTGCTGCCACAGGCAATTCCCGATCTACGGGCGATCAAGCCGATCTTGCGCCGCCTTGACGCGCGGCTGTTCACGATCAGCGATTATCTTGTCGAACTACGGGTAGGCGAGGGGATGATCCTCGCGTCGACGCTGCGGTTTGCCGGCGGGATGGGCGATCAAGTGATCGGGTTGCAGGCGAATGTCGCCGGTCGCTTCCTGCTGCACCGGTTGGTGACGTATCTGCGCTGAGCTTATGAGCTGACAGTTTCGCCCGCCGGCTCCCCCTGCTGGGCACAGCAGGAGCCGCGTTCGATCAACTCGGTGCCGAGCGTGATCTGCTGCAGCGAGTGAACGCTGCCTTCAATCCGTCCGATAAGCAGCCGTGCCGTTTCGCGCCCGATCTGCAGGAACGGCTGCGCGATCGTGGTTAAGGGCGGGTCGAGGTGAGGCGAGATGTCGAGATTATCGAAGCCGATGACTGACAGGTCTTCGGGGATGCGCAGCCCGACGATCGCCGCTGCCCGGTAGAGCGCAACCGCGATCTGATCGTTGGCGGCGAAAACGGCGGTCGGGCGTGCTGGGCTGGTCAGGTACGGGACAAGCGGCGCGTGGTTAACGCTGGGATAGCCCTCAACGCGGCAGATTAACGTCTCGTCTGCCATCGCGCCGCGCTCGCGCAGCGCCTGCGTGTAGCCGATCTGGCGGTGATCCATGCTGATCGCAGGTGAGAGCCACGTCACAAAACCGACACGCTCGTGCCCCTCGTCAAGCAGGTAATGCGTCGCGCGCAGCGCGCCGCCGAAGTGATCCG
>JAEVZT010000456.1 GCA_023392115.1 Chloroflexota bacterium | reverse complement strand
CCCCTCCCCGAATTCGGGGAGGGGTTGGGGTGGGGTCGAGCGGGGCTGCTTACACCCCCGTAATCGCTTCCAGATCGAGTTCAGCTTCTTCAACACACGGAGCGTAAGGATGCGCCTCAGCTTCAGGCATGACACTCTGGACTTGCGGCGGCGTGCGCGAGAAAACATCGCTGCCGATGTGAGTGGACGCCCATGCGTCCTCGGGCGCAGACTCTTTCGTTAGCAGCCACGTCATTGACAGCGTTTCTTCGCCGTTGATCAGGTGATACTGTCCCGACCAGACCGTGACCGAGTGCAGGTTCACGCGCGCGTTGTTCCAGCAGACCACAAAGCCAATGCTGCGGCTGCCTGCGTAGTCTTTCGTGTCTGCTCGTCCGGAAAGGTGAAACACGTTCTGGTCGCAGCCGACCGCCGTGTGATACTCGCCTTCGATCGTGCCGTCCTGATGGACGATCAGTTCGAGTTTTGATCCTTTTTTGTTATACCAGCTTCCGCTTAGGCTTCTCATCTCGATCTCCGCGTACTGCTGCGACTCCATAATCGAATCACCATTAGATTAATTCTATCATACGCCGATCTGGTTGTGCGTTGAAGTGACTAATTGCACGCCGCGCGGCGCGGGAATGCTGAAAGTTGGGTTGTTATTGTTGTTCGTTGGGGTGCTAAACAAACATCGAGCGGGTTTTTCGCCCGCTCGATGTTGATTATCGTGGATGAGGCAGCGTTTTTCGTCGGCGTCCATTGGCAGGCGCTGTGGAAGCGCCGCGCCGTTGTCATCGACCGCAACCGGCGCAGGGCTGCCGCCGTTGCCGCGCGCAGCAGGAGCGGCATCGACTGTCGCGCTTGCCGGCAAGCCGAAGTGGAGGCGAACGGCGTTTTCGATCTCATCGCGCAGCGGCATGTTTTCGCTTAAGAACTGCTTCGCGTTTTCCCGCCCCTGACCGAGCAGCCCATCGTTGTAGCGGTAGAACGCGCCGCGCTTCTCGATGATCCCCAGATCGGTCGCAAGGTCGAGGATTTCGCCGCTCTTGCTGACGCCGCCTTCGAGGAACATGATGTCGAATTCGGCTTCGCGGAAGGGCGGCGCGACCTTGTTCTTGGTCACGCGGACACGGGTACGCGCGCCGACGACTTCGCCGCCGCTGGCTTTGATCGATTCAAGGCGGCGCACGTCAAGGCGCACGCTGGAGTAGAACTTGAGCGCGCGACCGCCGGGCTGCGTTTCCGGACTGCCGTACATCACGCCGATCTTCTCACGGATCTGGTTCGTGAACAGCACCGCCACATTCGACTGCTTGATCGCGCCGGAGAGCTTGCGCAGCGCCTGACTCATCAAGCGCGCCTGAATACCGACGTGGCTGTCGCCCATCTCGCCTTCGATCTCGACGCGCGGGACGAGCGCCGCCACGCTGTCGAGGACGACGACATCGAGCGCGCTCGAACGCACCAGTGCCTCGGTGATTTCCAGTGCCTGCTCGGCGGTGTCCGGCTGCGAGATGTAGAGCGTATCGACATTCACGCCGAGACGGCGGGCGTAGCTCGGGTCAAGCGCGTGTTCCATGTCGACGAACGCACAAATGCCGCCACGCTTCTGCGCTTCGGCGATAACATGCAAGCAAAGCGTTGTCTTGCCGGAGCTTTCAGGTCCGTAAATTTCGCTGACGCGCCCGCGCGGGATGCCGCCGACGCCGAGCGCAATGTCGACGGTCAGCGAGCCGCTGGGGATCACGTCGACCTGCATGTGGCTGGCGTCACCCAGACGGACGATCGTGCCGTCGCCGAATCGCTTGGTGAGATCGGTGATTGCGGCGTCGAGGGCTTTGAGGCGTCCTTCTTCCCCCGCCGGCTGCACAACACTGTAATCCTGCTTCGTATCCTTACTTGGTTTTCTAGGAGCCACGGCACACGTCCTTTTTGCTGCCTCTCGTGATCTTCATTATAGCGGCATTTGCGGATTGTCGGTGTATGATAGCATATTTGTTCTAATAATGCAAAATAAAAAAGGGCGGAATCTTGGTGATTCACGCCCCTTTTTGCTACCCCTCAACCCCCGACCCCTTCTCCCACGTAGACGGGGAGAAGGGGAGAAAGCCGTTGTTATTGTCCCTCTCCCCGCTTGCGTGGGAGAGGGATGGCTTGCGAAGCAAGCAGGGTGAGGGGTTGTTAAGCATCAAAATACAGGTTGAACTCGTAGGGGTGCGGACGCATGGCGATCGGGTCAACCTCGTTGACCTTCTTGTAGTCGATGTACGACTCGATGAAGTCTGCCGTGAACACCCCGCCTTCGAGCAGGAAGTCGTGATCGGCTGCCAGCGCCGCCAACGACTCACCGAGGCTGCCGGGGACGGTTGGCGTCCCGTGATCGCCTTCGTACAGATCGTAGTCCGCCGGGTCGCCGGGGTTGATCTTGTTCTTGATGCCGTCCAACCCCGCCATCAGCAGCGCCGAGAAGGCGAGATACGGGTTCGCCGTCGGGTCAGGCGCGCGGAACTCAATGCGCTTCGCCTTCGGGTTATTGCTGTACATCGGAATGCGGATTGCTGCCGAGCGGTTGCGCGCCGAGTAAACCAGATTGACCGGCGCTTCATAGCCCGGTACAAGGCGGCGGTAGCTGTTGGTCGTCGGCGCGGCGAAGGCGAGGATCGCCGGGGCATGCTTCAGAATGCCGCCGATGTAGTGCAGCGCCATTTCGCTCAACAGGGCGTAGCCTTCGCTGTCGAAGAACAGATTCGTGCCGTCTTTCCACAGGCTCTGGTGACAGTGCATGCCGGAACCGTTGTCGGCAAAGATCGGCTTGGGCATGAAGGTCACGGTATAGCCATTCTTTACGGCGACGTTCTTGATGATGTACTTGTAGAACTGAAGCTGATCCGCCATGTTGAGCATCGACGAGAAGCGCATGTCGATTTCCGCCTGACCCGCGCCGCCGACTTCGTGGTGATGCACCTCAACGTCGATGCCACAAGCCATCAGCGTAGCGACCATC
>JAEVZT010000442.1 GCA_023392115.1 Chloroflexota bacterium | reverse complement strand
CTTGACGACCTGAACGTCCTCGACTTCAACGAATACGGCACGGCAATGCTCGAAGATGCGGTCTTCGCTCGCGCCGACTGGCTGGCGGAAGAGGGCAACGAGGAAATCGCCATCAACTTCCTGCGCGCGTCCTATCGCGGTTGGGCGTACTGCCGCGATAATCCGGAGGAATGCGTCGGTTTCGTCCTCGAAGCGGGTCCCACGCTCGGCGAAGGGCATCAGCTGTGGATGATGAACGAAGTCAACAAGCTGATCTGGCCCTCGCCCAACGGCATCGGCATCCTCGATCCGGCGGCGTTTGACGTCACGGCGCAGATCGCGCTCGATTACGGCATCATCTCGACGGCTGCCGAAGGCGAAGGCGTCAGCTATCGCACCGATCTGGCGCAGGCGGCGCTCGACAGCCTTCAGGCGGACATGTCCGACCTCGATCTGGTCGGCGAAGGCTACGAACCGCTTGACGTCGAAGTCACGCCGAACGGGGAGTAAGCTTACCCCACCCCCATCCCCTCCCCGATATTCACGGCAACCAGAGGTTGCACAGGGGAGAAAACAACGGCTCGCGTTTGCGCCCTCCCCCGAATTCGGGGGAGGGAAGCGACCATCGGTCGCGGGGAGGGGTCAAGTTTTTTCACCCCACCGCGATCGCGTCCTCCGTCACGCCGAGGAACACGACCTCTCCCGCCGAGGCGATCACGAGCAGCGTCCCATCAGGACTGAACGCCATCGCCGTGCTAGGCGTCATCGGCGTGCTCAGCAGTAGATCGCCGGTTTCCGTATCAAACACGTTGACGACCGACGGCACCTCCGCGCCATCCGGCGGCAGACTCATCGCCGCCAGCAGCGATCCATCCGGGCTAAACTGGATTGCGCCGGGGAAGAAGTCCGCTTCGGCGGTGTAAATCACCTCATCTCCACTCTCGAGATCGACAAGGCGCACCATCGTCCCATCCGAGAAGGCAATCCGCAGCGGCGGGTCGTCGTCCGCATCGCTAAACGTGTCCGGCAGCCAGTCTAGCCCGCCGAGCGGCGGCTGTTCGAGCAGAACACGGTAAAGCTCGTCGCCGCTGTCCACCTCGACGACATGCAGTTCAGTATCAAGCCACGCGAACAACGCTCCGTCGTCGCTGAACATGATGTCGCGCACCCACGAATTTACGGGCACGGTCAGGATCTGTTCGTTGGCGGGCACTTCGTAGACGTACCACGCCGGTGTCGTGTCGGGCGCGGCGAAAACGGCGCCGCTGCCGACGGCGAGCAAATCTTCGAGGCTCGGGCTGAAGTCGAGATCGTTCACCTCGTCGACCGGCGGGTCGTCAAGCTCAAGCACTTCGCCGACGTCCGTGTCGAGAATCAAGAGCTGTCCATCAAACGTGCTGAAGGCGAGATAGCGGTTGTCGGGGCTGAAGGCGACGTTGGTCGCCTGTGCCGCCGCATCGCTCAGGTCGTCGCTCGCTTCGAATGTGGTCATGCTGTATATCCACAGACCCGACAGCCCACCGAGTGCCAACCGCGAGCGATCCGGGCTGAAGGCGATGCTCTGGACGCCTTCGAGCGGCAGCGTCGCCAGCGGCACGAGCGCGTCGACGTTGTCCGCCGAGATCAGGATGCGCTCGGCGGGAAGGAGGGGTTCCCCGAGCGGCTGTAAGAAGTAATCGGCGGGTGGCAGCCCTTCCGCCGTCCAGCCGACTGTGCCGTTCGCGTCGACGAGCCACCAGACGATCCGCGCGTCGGCGTCGCAGCTCGGACCTTGCAGGACTTCGGCGGTCTGTCCCGGCTGAATCTGCCCGATCTGGCGTCCGGTCAGGTCGGGAAGCTCGCGGATGCGGTTTGGTACGCCACCCGCGCCAATGCGCGCCGTGTCGCCGACTTCGAGACGCGGCGTCAGAAATCCGGCGAAATCTGCCGGGCACGGGTCGAGCGCGACTTCCGGCAGCGGCGGCACAGGGGTGAACTGCTGCCCGACGTCGAGGAGCGCCGCGTTGCACGGGAAAACCGTCGTGCCATCGACCGAGACGCGGAAATCGTAAATCGCGCCCTGATAGCCGATCAGGAACGTATAGCCCTCGATGCCTTCCGGCACGCGCGACCCGGTGACGAGCGGACAGCCGAGCGCCGTGTCCGTGTAGCGATTGAGGGCGAAGTTCCACGAGTCGAGGTTCGTAAGCTGAATGTTCGGCGTGCCGAGGTAGCTGCTCAAGCTTTCGAGCGCGTAGAAGATTTGCACGGGCATGGTTTCCTGAGCGATCACCGCGGAAGGCAAGAGGATCAACAACAGCAGCGCGACGAGGATCAAGCGGCGGGGCATGGGGATAGCTCCTTCCTGTTCTTGGGCGTAAGGTGTGTCTAAAGATTATTCTACGCGAAACAGGCGTTTTCCACGCGGACGCGGGAGAATCTCACAGCAGGAACTCATGCAGTTCACAGTAGACAGTTTACAGTTCACAGTAAGAACCCCGATTACTTACTGGCAACTGTTCACTGATAACTGTCAACTGCACTAGGAAGCCGGACAGCAGAAGCTGCCGGACGGGGGAAAGCACCAGTGAGGGCTGCGGCTGATCAGCGGCTTGTCGAGTCGGACGGCGAGCGGGATAGCGTCGGCGGCGCGCGTTTCTCCAAGTTGATGCGCGCCGTAGAGCACGTCGGTGACGTAGGGTTTATCCAGCGCGGTGTCGCACCAGCGGCAGCCGAAAGTTGGGTAGGCGTTCCCATCCGGATTAATCGCTCGCCGCTTGACGGCACCCAAGCTCATCCCGCGATCGGCGGCAGCGGCGATCGCGGCGCGGCGCACGTCGGAACGCATGGCGAAGCCGTACCACGACCCGCGCGCGCTGAAGCTGAAGCCGCACAGGGCGTTCAAACGCGGCTCGACGTAGTAGATCGGCGTTGGTTTGCCGCACGTCGGGCAGGGGATGTCGAAAAACGTCAGGTCAAGCTGCTGAACCGGCGCTGCCGTCGCATCGTCACAATAGCGAATTTTGCCGTTCAGCAGCGCCCCCACGAACGCCGGGAGCGGATGAAGCTTGCCCGCGAGCGCGACCGAAAATGAGCCGTCGGCGTTGCCCCACAGGTGGAACAGCGGCAGGTCTTGGCGCGCTTTCAGCCCGTTCGCGGTGAGCAGCGGTTTGGGCGGATTGCGGAAGAACCAGCAGCCGCGCACGCCGTCACGTTCATAACGCGACTGGCGGTAAACCGCGTCCTTCAGGCGTAAGAAGCTCCACTGGACTTCAAACGCGATTCGCACCGCGCCGCGCGTCGCCAGAATGTCGGCGCGCCAGTCGTCGCCCGCCACTTCGGGCAGAGCCTCATAGCCTGCCGCCTGACAGGCGCGCAAGATGGCGGCTGTCGCG
>JAEVZT010000433.1 GCA_023392115.1 Chloroflexota bacterium | reverse complement strand
GTCGGCGAAGTGTCAACTGTCAACGACGACCAGAGCGACAACCGCTTCTACGACCCGGTTGGGCGCTTCCCGACGATCGAGGAGGACGAGCCGCCGCTCTACCTGCTCGTCGGCGACTACCCGAAGTACTATCGGGGATAGAATCCGTCAGCCGAGCGCACATACGGGCGAGCCGCTGGCTCGCCCGCTGCGATTCTTCAATCATCGGCGTACAATAATGATATGTATGTTGAGCTTTTGAATGAAAGAGCGCAGCCATGAGACAGGTGATCTTGATCCCCGACGAAGACGGGGGATTCGTCGTTGAAGTCCCCAGTCTGCTGGGATGCTATTCGCAGGGTGAGACGGTCGAGGAAGCCTTAGCCAATATCCGCGAGGCGATCGATCTGCACATTGAAAGTATGCGCGCGCATGGCGAGGAAATCCCCGAAGACATCGCTCCCATCCAAGTAGCGACGGTATGAGCAAACTGCCGCGCGATGTTTCGGGGCGTGCGTTCATTAATGCCCTTCAACGAGCAGGTTACGTCATCGATCGGCAGCAGGTAAGCCACATCACATTGATTCGCGATGATCCGCCTAGCCGTGTCACCGTCCCTAACCACAAGGCAATCAAGGTCGGCATGCTGCGGCGGATTATCCGCGATGCCGACCTGACGGTTGATGAGTTTCTTAACCTGCTGTCGTAGCGACTCTTGCCCCTCACGTCGCCTTTTTGAGCACCCGCGCGCGGCTGGTCAGATAATCCGTGTAGCCGCCCTCGTAGCCGACCAGCCCGCCGTCGTCCAATTCCACCACGCGATCAACTACCCGGTCGAGGAAGTAGCGGTCGTGCGAAATGACCAGCACCGCGCCCTCGAAATCCTCAAGCGCCGACTCGAGCGCCTCAGCCGACTGGATGTCGAGGTTGTTCGTCGGCTCGTCCAACAGCAGCAGGTTCGGACGCTGGAGCATGAGCGCGGCAAGCTGCAAGCGACTGCGCTCGCCGCCGCTGAGCGTCCCGATCGCTTGGCGCGTCTGCTCGTAGGTGAACAGGAACTTGATCAGGAAGGCGACCGCATCGCCCTCATTCGACGGCGACACGTCGCGGATGAACTCGATCGGCGTGCGCTCCCACCACGCATGCAGCGTTTGATGTTCCTGTGCATAGTAACCGACGCGCGTGCTCGCGCCGATGCGGATTTCGCCGTCGAGCGGCGTCATTTCGCCAAGGATCAGCTTGAACAGCACCGATTTCCCCGCCCCGTTCGGACCGACAAGCCCAACCCGCTCACCGTGCCGCACCAGCAGGTCGAGGTCGAAGAACAGCGGATCGTCGTCGAACGCCATCGACAGCCGCTTGATTTCCAGCGCCTTCGTGCTCCCGCGCGAGCCGCTGAACTCCAGTTCGAGCGGACGGCGCTCGGTCACCTTTTCGATCATTTCGCCGTTGGCTTCCATCCGGTCGAGCATCTTGCGCCGGCTGCGCGCCTGCTTGATATGGCGCTCGTCTATCACAATGCTCGCCCAGTGTTCGAAACGCTTGATCGCCGCCTCAATCTGCGCGATCCGCTTCTGCTGGGCGACGTACATCTGCTGCTGGCGCAGGCGGCGCAGCTCGCGCTCGACGGCATACGCCGAGTAATTCCCCTGATACACCGTCAGCTTGCCTTCTTCCATCTCGACAATCTGTGTCACGACCTCGTCGAGCAGGTAGCGGTCGTGCGAAACGATCACGACAGCGCCGGGATAGGCGCGCAGCAGCGACTCGAGCCGCCGCTTCGATTCCAAATCAAGGTGGTTGTCAGGCTCGTCGAGCAGCAGCACGTCGGGCTGTTCGGCTGCCAGCCGCGCCAGCGCGATCAGCTTCTTCTGCCCGCCGCTCAAAGCGTCGCACAGCAGATCGTGATCGTCGGGCGTGAAGCCGAGGTGCGCCAGCAGTTCGCGGATTTTGCTGGCGTGCTTCACCCCGCCGAGTTCTTCGAAACGCGCGATCAGCCGTTCTTGCTCGGCAAGCGCCGCCGCCAGCCGCCGGTCGTCGTTGTAAACGTCGGCATCACCCAAGCGCGCTTCGACGGCGCTCAACTGCGCCTCGACTTCTGCCAGCGCAGGCGGCAGCAGCATCGCTTCTTCGATCAGCGTCCGGCTGCCGTCGAGTTCGACCTGCTGCGGCAGGTAGCCGACGCGAACACCGCGCATCCGCATGACCGATCCGCCGTCAGGCTGGTACTCACCGGCGATCACTTTGAGCAGGCTCGACTTGCCCGCGCCATTGTGTCCGATCAAGCCGACCCGGTCGCGGTCGCCGAGCGCCCACGTGAGTTCGCTAAAGATGACCCGCCCCACGTAATTCACGGTGATGTTATTCAGTTGAATGATGTGCATTGTCCCTCTATCCCCCTTGCTTTCATGACGGAATCAAAAACGGCTGCGAGCACATACGCCCGCAGCCGTTCAGAATTACAACTTGTGTTACGTTTTCATCCGGTCACTAGGCGCATCTCGTCTATGGATGCGCCAGCACATGCGACATCTGGCACCGGGAAAGCGTTGAGAAGTAGCCCATGTAAGTCATACGGAACAGCGTAGCAGAAAAACGCCCCGCCTGTCAATCAGCAGCCGGCGTTTCAGTCTCCATCGGGTAGACCAACCCCATCTGCGCGCGGGCGGCGTCGAGGGTGCGCATCAGCGCCAGCGATTCGTCTAGCGGCATGACCGGGCTTTCGAGCAGCCCCGCATTGATGCAGCGCGCGACCTCGTTCGCTTCATAGTTGTAGCCGTTGCCTTCGAACGGCAGGTTGACGACTTCGACCGCCTTGTCCGGCTTGACGATGCTGAACGAGCGCGGCACCCACCACGGCGAGGCGATACGAATGCTGCCTTCCGTCCCCATGATGATCGCTTCCTGCGGCGTGTCGAGGCGCACCGCGCACGACAGGAGCGCAAGCTGCCCGCCCTTGTAGCCGAAGATCAGCGCAGTCTGCTCGTCGACACCGGTTTCGCCGAGATGCGCCCGCGCCGTGATGCTATCGGGGCTGCCGAAGATCATCGACGCCAGCGCGACCGGATAAATGCCCACGTCGAGCAGCGCGCCGCCGCCGAGCAGCGGATTGAACAGGCGCTGCTGCGGATCAAAGTCGGCGCGGAAGCCGAAGTCGGCGGTCAGCATGCGCGGCTCGCCGATCGCGCCCGCCGCCAGCAGTTCGCGCACGCGGACGAGCACCGGCAGGAAGCGCGTCCACATCGCTTCCATCAGGAACAGGCGCTTTTCCCGCGCGCGGTCGATCATCGTCTGCGCCTCGCGCGCGTTGAGGGCGAACGGTTTCTCGCACAGGACGGCTTTGCCCGCGTCGAGACACAGGAGCGTGTTTTCGCAGTGGAAAGGATGTGGGGTTCCCACGTAGATGGCGTCGACATCGGGATCGTTCGCCAGCGCCTCATATGTCGGGTGGCGGTGAAGCACGTTGAACTCATCACCGAATTTGTCGGCAGACGCCTGCGACCGCGACCCGACGGCGATCAACTGCGCGTCGGGCGCGGAGCGCAAGCCGCGCGCGAACTGGCGGGCGATGTTTCCCGTTCCAAGGATGCCCCAACGGATCATCGGCGTCTTCCTATTATATTCCAGCGGTTACTTGCGTTTCTGCGTCCGGCTGATCGCCTCGAAGGCGGTATTGATCTCGACCATCTTGGCGGTGTATTTCTCTTTCTCGTTCGGGTGCAGGTCTGGGTGATACTCGCGCGCTTTGCGGCGGTACGCCTGCTTGACTTCCTCGAAACTGGCAGTCACCGGAACGCCGAGCACCGCGTAATGCTCACGCGGCTGTGCCGGCGTCACGCGCGCCGTGCGCCGCCCCCGCTGCTGCTGCTGCGCGCCGGGATTCGCCCAATCCCACTCCGGCTCGTCGCCGGGGACTTCGCCATAATTGCGCGAGAATTCTTCCCACGGATCCCAATCGGCTTGCGCTGTCTCTTCTTGGCTGCGTTCCTTGCGCGGTCCATAGGACCAGTGCCGCCATGAGTAGCGATACTGCGCCTCGTCGACTGAAGACCGCTTCTTCCAGAACGTGCCTTCACCGAAGTGCGCCGCCGCGTAGGAGCCGGTCACGTATTTCGACGTCGGGTTGACCGTTTCGGCGCGCAGGTTGTTCACGTCCACCGCTTCGCCGTACTCGACATAGCGCGGGGTATTACCCCAGCGCCATTCAATGTGCAGCGGTTGGATGGTGACGCGCCGCCCGTCGCAGTGGTAGGTGTAAATGCGCCCGTGCGTCAGCGTGTGCAGGGCTTCCATCCAATGCGGCGGCTGGATTGTGCCGTTTTCCGGCGGCAGCATCCGCCGGTCGAGGATATACAGGGTATGGATGCCCTTGGCGGTGTTCGCTTCGTACCGTTCTTTGATTTCCGGCAGGCGAATGGCGCGGTTGATCACAAAAACGCCGATCTTCTTCCCGTCGTGCAGGGAAATCGTCATGTCGGCTTCTTTGGTGTTCGCCGTACAGTGGCGAACACGCTCAGCCTTGCGGCATTCATGGTTCAGGTAATCAAGGACAAATTGCTTCATCGCGTTGGCTCTGGTCGTCCCTCAAGCGAAAATGAGGTAACGTATGGCAGCACGCCTGACATCATCCTATGCTGTTCAAAAGGTTATTCACAGGGACACGGCTTATTGTACCTGTTTTCCGCCTCACGTTCAATGAAACCGGCGTATGAATTGGATTAAATGCTCGTGACACTACCCCTCATTGTAACCTGTTTTCTACTTTTTATTACCGCTTTTCAAACGCACGCGCAGCCCGACGTCGACGCCTTGATTGAGCGGCAGTTGTCGGCGTACGAGGCGCTCGACGGCAGCCCATCCTACTACCGCGAAGTCGGCAGGACATTAGCCGACGACGGCGGAGTTGTTTACCTCGAACTCGTCGACAGGGCAACCGGCGACCCGTACCCCGGTTTGATCGACCTGCTCGTCGCCCTGCGCGTCGAGGGCGGCTGGGCGCTCTACCTGCCCGGCGATTCAGGTTATCACGCGGCGCTCGAAGGGCTGCCCCCCCTCGTTCAGATGCAGATCGACTCGACGCCGTATAAGCC
>JAEVZT010000292.1 GCA_023392115.1 Chloroflexota bacterium | reverse complement strand
AGTCACCGCTGGGCTAGTGGCAGCCCCGCACCGTCGTCCTGACGGCTCGTATGTGCGTCGCTGGAGTTTGTTTCGTGAGGGACGGCAAGCCTTTCTGGCTGCCAGTCCCCCACTCTAAGTTACTGTCACCCCTTCTCCCCGTTTACGTGGGAGAAGGGGTTGGGGGTTGAGGGGTAGACCTTACACCTCGTAGCGAATGTCAACTGCCGTCCCGCGTCGCGCCGATTCGAGGATCGCGTCGCAGATCACGGCGTTCTTGTAGCCATCGACGAAGTCCGCGCCGAACGGCGTCACATCGTGCTTGCCGAACAGCGCGCCGAAGAAGTGGTGGAACTCGTGAATGAACGTGTGTTCCCAGCCGATGATGTGCCCCTGCGGCCACCAGTTCGGCATGTACGGATGCCACGACTCCGTCACCAGCACGTTGTGGAAGCCGCGCGTTTCACGCGGTTCTTCGTTCGCCCAGAACACGTTCAGCTCGTTCAGGCGTTCCATGTTGAACTCGATCGTCCCGTGCTCGCCGTTAATCTCGATGCGGTTGTAGTTCTTGCGCCCCTGACAGAAGCGCGACGCCTCGACCGTGCCGAGCGCGCCGTTCTCGAATTCCAGCAGTGAGACGAACGCGTCGTCGACGTCGGTCTTGCCCATGCCTTCGCCGCCGGGCAGCGGGCGATCCTCGATGAACGTCTTGGTCATCGCCATCACCCGCTTCGGCTCACCGATCAGGAAGCGCCCGAGATCGAGGACATGCGAGCCGAGGTCGCCGAGCGCGCCGCTGCCGGCGACGTTCTTGTCGAGCCGCCAGACTTTCTCGAAACCGGGATCCATGATCCACTCTTGCAGGTACGTCGCGCGGTAGTGGTAAATCCGCCCGAGCTTGCCGCTGTCGATCAGGTGCTTCGCCAAGACCAGCGCCGGAACAAAGCGGTAGTTGAACGCGACCATGTGCTTGACGCCCGCCTTCTGCACCGCGTCGAGCATCCGCTTCGATTCTTCCGCCGTGCGTCCGAGCGGCTTTTCGCAAAAGACGTGCTTGCCCGCTTCGGCGGCGGCGATGCACGGTTCGGCATGAATGTTATTCGGACCGCCGTTGTCGAGTACCTGCACATCCGGGTCGTTGAGCAGGTCGCGCCAGTCGGTGTAGTACTTGGCATAGCCGTAGCGTTTCGCCGCTTCGGCTGTCATTTCCTCGCTGCGTCCGGCGATCGCCGCCAGTTTCGGCACGGCGACCGGCGGGTACATCATGTACGGCAGTTTCTTGAGCGCGTTGCTGTGCGCCTTACCCATGAAGGCGTAGCCGAGCATCCCCACGCCGATCGTCGGCGCTTCACCCTCGGCGCGCTGTCCTGCCATCGTCACAAAACCGACTTTGTCACTCATGGTGTCCTCCGCTTACTGCTTGGATGCGAACGCCGCGTCGAAGGCGACGGCGGACGGTTGGAACTCGACACGGCGGATGAATTCGACGGCTTCGCGCGCCCCGTGCTCGCGATCCATGCCGCTATCTTCCCACTCGACCGACAGCGGACCCGTGTAGCCGATGCGGTTCAGGATGCGGATGATCTTTTCGAGCCTGACATCGCCGCGCCCCGGCGAGACGAAGTCCCAGCCCCGGCGCGGATCGCCAAACTGGAGATGCGACCCGAGGATGCTGTTTCGCCCGTTCAGGTTCAACTGCGAGTCCTTGACGTGGACGTGATAGATGCGGTCGGGGAAGCGTTCGATGAACGCGATCGGATCGAACAACTGGTGAATGAAATGGCTCGGGTCGAAATTGAAGCCGAACGCCTTGCGCCCGCCGACGGCTTCGAGCGTCTTTTCCGCTGTGACGATGTCGTAGGCGATCTCGCTTGGATGCGCTTCGAGCGCGAACCGCACGCCTTCCTGATCGAACACGTCGAGGATCGGATTCCAGCGGTCGGCGAATTCGCGGTAGCCGGCGTCGACCATCTCGTCGGTCGTCGGCGGGAAGCGGTAGATCAAATGCCAGATCGGGCTGCCGGTGAAGCCGTTGACCACGTCGACGCCGAACAGCCGCGCGGCGCGGGCGGTGTTCATCATCTCTTCGGCGGCGCGGCGGCGCACGCCTTCGGGATCGCCGTCGCCCCACAGGCGGGCGGGCAAAATGCTCTTGTGCCGCTCGTCGATCAGCGCGTCGGCGACACACTGCCCGACAAGGTGGTTGCTGATGGCGAAATACTTCAAGCCGTACTTTTCGAGGATGCCTTTGCGACTGCGAATGTAGCCGTCGTCTGACAGCGCCTTGTCGACCTCGAAGTGGTCGCCCCAGCAGGCAAGCTCAAGCCCGTCATACCCCATGGCGGAAATCTTCTGCGCCACGGTTTCGAGCGGCAAGTCCGCCCACTGCCCCGTAAAAATCGTTACCGGTCGTGCCATAGCTAAACCCTTCTGTTACTCAACAAGTCATCTCTAAGAGCGGGCGCTGCGTCCCGCCGTGAACAGCTATTGTAGCGCTTACTGTCGATCATGCACGCTCACCTGAGTTGACAGTCCGCACAAAAACCGTACAATCGCGCCGCGTAGGCGAAGTAAATATCTGACGACAAATACACTTTGGTGAAAACCGCACTCAGGAAATAGACACCCATGCCTGCATCAACCTATGACATTACCGCCGACGATTTAAGCGCCCTGCCGCCCCGAACCTTCGTCACCTTCGGCGAGACCATGATCCGCGAATCGCCCGCCGACCAAATGCGCCCGGAAATGACGCGGCAGGTCTATCTAGCGCTTGCCGGCAGCGAATTTTCGATTGCCGTGCTGCTGGCGCGGCTAGGAATCCCGTCGACATATATCACGCGCGTCCCCGATAACCCCTACGGCTGGATGCTGCGCGACACGGCGCGCGCCAACGGCGTCAGCGCCGATCACTTCGTCTGGGCGAAGCGCACCGAGCCAATCGGGCGCTACCTGTACGAGGTGGGCAGGACGCCGCGCGCCGGCGTCGTCTGGTATCAGCGCATGTACTCGGCAGCCAGCCGCTTGAGCCGGGGCATGGTCGACTGGCGATCGGCGCTCGACGGCTGCAAGCTGTTCCATTCGTCGGGAATCACCTTCGGACTGGCGTCGCACAGCGGCTACGACCAGAATTACCTGCTCGACTGCTTCCACGAGGCGCTCGAAGCCAAACCGGCGGACTGCCTTGTCGGCATGGACTTCAATTACCGCGCGACGCTGTGGGGCGAAGAAGAAGCGACGGCGGTCATGACGCCGCTGATCGAGGAACATACAGACATCCTGATCACGTCGATCTACGACATGGCGCGCCATTACGGCATCGGCTGCGGGCGCTACAGCGCCGATCAGGTGATGGGCGGTGAAGCCACGACAATTGAAGACGACGATCTGCGCGCGTTTGGCGAAACCGTCACCCGGCGTTTCAACCTGCGCGCCGTCGCCGTGACGCTGCGGCGGATGGAAAGTTCGGAACAGCACCAGTGGGAATCGGCTGCCATGTCTGCCGATGGCGCTTTTGCGCGCTCGGCGCAGCTGCGCCCGATCCTGCTCCAAGACCGGATCGGCGGTGGCGACGCGTGGAACGGCGGCTTCTATTACGGCATCCTGACGGCGGGGTTGAACGCCGACGGTCTGGCGAAGGGCATCTGCGTCGGCGACGCGGCGACGCGCCTCAAGCAAACGCTGATGTTCGACCTGCCGATCATCACCAGCGCCGAAGTCCAATCGCTGATCGCGGCTGATTCTTCCGGCACGGGGTCGCAGACTATTCGCTGAGCGACGCCCCTTCCAGAAAACTTGGCGGGAAACCATCGGCGGGCTAGACTGTTACATAGACAGCTTTGCTCCAAAATACATTTCTATCCAGCGAGGTTTGAGATGACGTTACAGGCAGCTTCTTTGAAGCCCGAACGCACCATTGAAGAACTGAAGGAACTCCGCGCCCTGACGGGCAATGCCGACGGCGCGCAGCGCGTCGCCTTCACCGAGACTTGGGCGACAGCCCGCGACTGGATGCACGAAAAACTGAGTCAGCTCCCCGTCGAAGTTGAAACCGACGAGGCGGGCAACGTCTGGGCGACGCTGCGCGGCGAGTCGGAAAAAGCCATGTTGATCGGCGGGCACATCGACTCCGTGCCGAATGGCGGTTGGCTCGATGGCTGCCTGAACGTGATCGCCGGTTTGGAAGTCCTGCGGCGCATCGCCAGCGAGGGCAAACCGCCGGTGACCGTCCGTCTCGTCGATTGGGCGGACGAAGAAGGCGCGCGTTTCGGGCGCAGCCTATTCGGGTCAAGCGCCGCGTCAGGGACGATGAACCCCGACGACCTGCGCAATTTGACAGATCGGGACGGCGTCAAGCTGACCGACGCCATCGCCCAGTACGGACTTGACCTTGACCGCGTGAAAGAGTCGGGCAAGCAGCTCAAGAACGCCGCCGCCTACCTCGAACTGCAC
>JAEVZT010000282.1 GCA_023392115.1 Chloroflexota bacterium | reverse complement strand
GGTAAAGGTCATGGACAAGACGCTTGTCACGGTTGCCTCTTGGTACGACAACGAGATGGGCTACGCGACGCGTCTCGCCGAGATGGCGGCGTTCCTCGCCAGCTAACCGCTTCTGCCTTCTCGCTATCACCCCGGATGCGCTGCGTTTGGGGTGATGCGGTGGTATACTTCTGCGCATGATTTCCAGCCAACTGCCGACAATTATGCGCTACCTCACCCTCTCCGAGCTGATCTATATCAACGGGACTGTCCTTAATAAACCGGAGATTGTCGCCGGGACACGGCAGATCCGCGACATTCAACTGCTTGACGCGGCGGCTGCGCGCCCGGCTGCCAGCGCCTTCGGGCAGGACGCCTACCCCACGCTGCGCGAGAAAGCCGCCGCGCTGCTCCATTCGCTAACGCGGAATCACCCGTTTACGGACGGCAACAAGCGCACGGCGACCGTCGCGACCGTGTTCATGTTCCGCGTCAACGGCGCGCGCGTGATCTGGCGGCAGGATGAGGCGCTGACGGCGATCCTCGGCGCTGCCGAGGGTGCGTGGACGGTTGATCGGCTTGCGGCATGGTTTCCGATCGCGCCGGACTCGCCGCTGCCCGACGCCGACGCCGAAACCGACATGCGCCTCATTCAGGCGATCATTCAGGAACAGAGGTGGTTGTTGAATGAGCTTGAACGACAATAAATCGGTGCGCTATTTGAGCGTATCGGACATCTACAACATCAACGACGAGATCACCGGCGGGCACACATTCGTCCGCGACGTTCATCTGCTCAATTCTGCCGCTGAACGTCCGAAAATGATGCTGTTCGGCGAGGCGCAGTTCCCATCGCTGGTCGATAAGGCGGCGAGCTTGCTGCATTCGCTGGCGTATCACCACCTGTTCGCAGACGGTAACAAGCGGACGGCAATTCGCGCCGCCTCGCGTTTCCTCAACGCCAACGGCTGGCAGCTGACATGGAGCGAGGCGGCTCAGCAGGCGTTCATCCTCGAAATCGCGCAGGGCAAGTACGACGTTGCGCAGATCGCCGAACGCCTCGCGCCCTACGTCGAGCCAATCGATGCTTCCGGGCGTTGAGCTAGCCTTCCTGTACCAGCCACAGCACTTGATACGGTCGCAGCGACGCGCTAGCTTGATACGCCTCGCCGCCGATCAAGTCGCGCCAACTTCCGGAAGGCAGCGCCACGTCAACCGGCTTCTCTGAAACGCTGTGCAAGGCGAGCAGCGAGCCGCGTTCAAGCGCGAAGACCGCCGGGTGCAGGTCGAGGACGCGCTGCGGGCTGTTTGGATGGAACGCGGGCTGCGACCGGCGAATGCCGAGCAGCTCACGGTAGCGGTTAAAGACGCAGCCGTAACGCCCGCGTGAATCGTTCAGCTGAGATTGCAGCACGTCGAGATCGTACTTCTCGCGGTTAATCGTCCGCGCGCGCCCCGTTTTCTCAACGCCGGCTTGCCAGTTTGCTCCACCGAACAGGCTTGGCAGGTAAATCCCCGGCACGCCAGCCAGCGCCAGCATGATTGACTGCGACGCGAGGAAGCGGTCGACAGACGTTTCGAGCGGCTCGCCGGGGATAGCAAGGGCGTCGAAATAGGTAATATTCATCTCGTAGGCGCTCTGTGTGCTATCGGGATTCGCCTTGTACGAGATACGTCCGCCGCGTGCCAAAACCGTATCGAGCATCGACTGGATCGCTGCATCGGAGATCAAGCCGCTCGCTGGTCGGATGCCGATCCCATCGTGCGAGGCGGTGAAGTTAAAGAATGTCGTCCGGTCGGATGGCGTTTCGAGCGTCGCTGCCCATTCGGAAAGCGTCAGCGCGTCGCCGGTATAGAACGTGTGCAGCAGCAGCGGGGGCAGCGCGAACTGGTAGACCATCTGCGCTTCGTCCGTCCCGCTGCCGAAGTAGGACAGGTTCTCGACGTGCGGCACGTTCGTTTCGGTGATCAACGTGACCCACGGTGCGGCGGCGTCGAGCACGTCGCGCATCAGCTTGACGACGGCATGAGTCTGCGGCAGGTGGATCGACACCGTGCCGGGGGTTTTCCACAGAAAGGCGATCGCATCGAGGCGGATCAAGTCCGCGCCCTGCTGGATGTAGAACAGCAGGATGTCGATCATTTCCAACAGCACGGCGGGGTTGGCGAAATTGAGATCTGCTTGATCGGTGCTGAAGGTTGTCCAGACGTAGCGCGTCCCGGTCGCAGTCTCAAATGGCGTCAGCAGGGGATGGGTGCGCGGGCGGACGACCATCGACAGGTCGTCGTCAGGCGACGCGGTGACAAAATATTCATCGAAAGGCGGCTCACCGCGGAGGAACGCCTGAAACCACGCGCTCGAAACCGACGCATGGTTGAGGACAACGTCGAACATCAGCCGGAAGTCCGCGCCGATGCGGCGGATCATGTCCCAATCGCCAAAGTCGGGATTCACTGCCCGATAGTCGCTCACCGAGAATCCGTCATCCGACGTGAACGGGTAGAACGGCAGGATGTGGATCGCGCTGACGGCGTCGCGGAGCGAATCGACGGCGAACCGGCGCAGCGTTTCCAGCGGCGCAGCATCCGGCTGCCGCACATGGTCAGCGTAGGCAATGAGAACCGCGTCGCGCTCGGTCAGCGAGCCGCCGCGCGGGGCGATAGGGCGGCGGCTGATAATCGTCTTGAGCGCGTCGAGCGCGTCGGCGTTGCCGTAGAGAAAGCGCAGCCTGTCGGCGATCCGCGCCTCGATTGATGATTGCATGTCGTCCCCTAGTGGACACAGGTGCTGGTTGGACTTCGGTTAAGCGCCGTCGATCATAACCCGCCCGCCGCATTTATCCAACTGCGCGTCAGCGCGTCGCTCAGCACGAACGGGTTATGACAAAGTAACCAAACGGTTACCGGAGAAGTTACTACACCTCACCTATATGCAGATGCCAGACTTGTCTCTACCATAACAATGTGGATTACTGTAAAGGCTGGACGCCTATGGAAACGTTAACTGGGATCAGGAAAATCGCGGTGTTGAAGGCGACCGCGCTCGGTGACTTTCTCGCCACGCTCCCGGCGCTGTACGCGCTGCGCGACACGTATCCCGATGCCGAGATCGTCTATTTAGGGCGACCGCTGCACAAGGCGCTTGTCGAAGGCAGACCAAGCCCGATCGACCGCGTGGAAGTGGTGCCGATCAGCCATGGCGTGCGCGTCGAGCCTGACGACCCTGACCGCCCGGAAGACAAAGCCGAGCTTGACGCCTTTTTTGCCCGCATGCAGGCGGAGCGCTTCGACTTGGCGATTCAAATGCACGGCGGCGGCGCGAATTCAAACCCGTTCGTCAAACGGCTCGGCGCGCGGATCACCGTCGGTTTGAAAGCGCCGGACGCGCCCGAACTCGACCGCTGGATTCCCTATGTCGTCTACCAGCATGAAATCATGCGCCTTATCGAACTCATGCGCCTCGTCGGCGCCACGCCATGCGGATTTGAGCCGCATTTTCCGATTGTCGACGGCGACCTGACCGAATTGAACGAACGCCTGCCCGAAATCACGTCGCGCTACGTCGTCTTGCATCCCGGCGCGTCGGACATGCGCCGCCGCTGGCTCCCGGAACGCTTCGCGCAGGTCGGCGACGCGCTGGCACAACAGGGTTTTCAAGTCGTGATTACCGGCGTGGGCTCTGAAAGCGACGTGATCGACAGCGTCATCCATCACATGCACGCCCCGGCGATCAACACCTGCCAGCGCCTGACTCTCGGCGGTCTGGCGGCACTGCTGGCGTGTGCTGATCTGGTCGTTTCGAACGATACCGGTCCGCTGCACCTTGCCGATGCCGTTGGCACGCCGAACGTCGGCATCTTCTGGTGCGGTAATTACCTCAACTGGTCGCACTTCACCCGCTCACGCCACCGTCCGCTGGCGTCGTGGACAGTCCACTGCCCGCTGTGTGGGGCAGATATGTCGGTCACAGACCCGCCGCGCGACGTGTGTCGCCACGAAACGTGCTTTGTCGACGGCGTGAGCGTGGACGATGTGCTGACCGCTTCGTACGAGCTCCTTGACTACGCCGAGCGCTTTGGAAGACGCGCGAGCTAAGCTATGGCAGCACCCGGCACGCTTCGCGTCCTGATTGCCGACGATTACCCGATCATGCGCGGCGGTCTGGCGGCGCGCATTCGCCACTGCGCCGATTTTGAACTGGTCGGCGAGGCGGCGAACGGCAAAGAGGCGATCACATTGAGCGCGCAGACGCGCCCTGACGTGATTCTGATGGATTTGCTCATGCCGGTGCTTGACGGCGTGACGGCGACGCGCAACATACGCCGCAAGCGCCCGCGCACGCAGGTGATCGCGCTGACCAACTTCCTCAGTCCTGACCTGCTAATGCGGGCGCTTGACGCCGGCGCGATCGCCTACCTGCTCAAGACAATTGACGGCGACGCGCTTGAGACGGCGATCCGCCGCGCAGCGCGGCGCGAGGCGACGTTTGCGCCGGAAGTCGAGCAGCTGCTCGTCCCGAGCGTGCAGCATCGTCACTTAGCCGCACTTACAGGACGGGAACGCGAAGTCCTTGATCTGATGACGCGCGGCATGAACAACGCGCAGATCGCCGAGTACCTGACGATCAGTCTGTGGACTGTCAAGAAGCACGTCAGCAACATCTTCGACAAGACAAGGGCGACAAACCGCGCGCAGTTGATCGCCTACGCGCTAGAACAGCGGATCATCTCCGAGCGGAGCATGTATTCGTAGTGTACGGCGCTTACCCCGCCGATGGGATCTTGAACAACACGCCAAAGATTAGGTAGGCGACCAGCAGCGCCAAGACGGTGTTGAAAACCGTCGCGCCAATATATACGGCGGCGGGTCGCCAGCCCGCTTTGCGCACTTCCGCGACCGAGAAGTCAAGCCCGATGCAGACGAACGCCAGCGTAAACGCCCACTGCATCGCCGTATTCATCTCGCGCACGAGTTCGGGTGTAAACACCTTGAGCGAGGCGAGGATCGCCACGAGGACGAAGCCGATCACGAACTTCGGGAAGCGCTGCCAGATCAGCTTCGGGCTTGGCTTGTCGCCTTCTCCGCGGTTGACGACGGCGATGAAGTAGAACGCCAGCGCGAAGGCGACGAAGCCGATCAGCACATTCTGCGCCAGCTTGACGACGCTGGCGACGGCTTGCGCCTGCGCGCCGTAGACCGTCCCCGCGCCGACGACCGCCGCCGTCGTGTCGATGTTGCCGCCGAACCACGCGCCGGCGACTTCGGGCGACAGGTTGAGCGCTCCGGCGATGGCGGGCATGAGCACCATCAGCGGC
>JAEVZT010000278.1 GCA_023392115.1 Chloroflexota bacterium | reverse complement strand
CGGCGTCGCCCGGACAGTTCGGCGTCTTCGAGTTCTTCATCATCCTCGTCTTAACTGCCGTCGGCGTGGGCGAGGCACAGGCGACCGCTTACGCGCTGGCGCTGCACGCGGTCGTCTGGCTGCCGGTGACGCTCGTCGGCTTCTACTACCTCGCGCGGCGCGGCTTGGGGCTTGGCGCGCTGACGCGGGCAAGCGACTTGCAGAAAGAAGGAACTGCATCATGAAAATTGGCATCATCGGCGCCGGCGCGACCGGCATGGCTGCGGCGTGGGACTTGGTGCGCGCCGGGCATGATGTGACGCTGTTTGAAGCGGAAGACAGGGTCGGCGGGCTGGCGGGCGGCTTCAGCGACAAGAACTGGGAATGGTCGCTGGAAAAGTTCTACCACCACTGGTTTCAAACTGACCGCGACATCCTCAAGCTGACTGAAGAAATGGGCGTGCGCGATCAGGTGATTTTCCCGCGTCCGAAGACGAGCTACTGGGTCGACGGGGAGCTGCTGCGCTCGGAAATTTCGCTGTCGGCGCTGTCGCTACCGCTGTCGCCGCTCGCCAAGTTCCGGCTCGCCGCGACCGGCGCGTTCATGAAGCTGTTCCCGTTCTGGAAGCCGCTCGAACGCGTCACGGCGCACGACTTTCTGATGATGTTCATGGGCGAAGAGGCATACGGCAAGTTCTTCCGCCCGCTGCTGATCGGCAAGTTCGGCGAGGAATACGAGAAGGTCAACATGGCGTGGATGTGGGCGCGCGTCCAGTCGCGCTCGCTCCGCCTCGGCATCTTCACGGGCGGTTTTCAAGCCTTCCTCGACACGCTGGCAGAGGCGATCACTGTGCGCGGCGCGAAAATCTGCCTCAACACGCCCGTCGAACGCATCGATCTGATCGACATGAAACCCGCGCTGACGGTCAACGGCGAGACGCAGATTTACGACCGCATCCTGACGACGACGTCGCCCAAGCTGCTGCTGAAAATGGCGCCTAAGCTCGCCAACACGCATTACGGCGATCAAGCCGCCGACCTGCGGAGCATTGGCGCGGTGTGCGTCGTGCTGGCGCTCAAGCACCAGCTTCTGACCGACGGCACATACTGGCTGAACCTGCCCGCCGACAGCGCCGACAAGCGCAAGAGCCGCTTCCCGTTTCTGGCGCTCGTCGAGCATACGAACTGGATGGATCGGGCGCACTATGGCGGCGACCACCTGATCTACTGCGGCGACTACATCCCTGCCAATCACGAATACTTCCGCCTGAGCGACGATGAACTGACGGAGCGTTTCGCGTCGGTGCTGTCGACGTTTAACCCGGACTTCACGCCCGATTGGATTCGCAAGTCGTGGGTGTTCCGCGCGCCCTATGCCCAACCTGTCCCTTACGTATACCACAGCGAGCGCATCCCGTCGCTGGCGACGCCGATGCCGGGGATTTACTGGGCGAGCATGAGCCAAGTCTATCCCCAAGATCGCGGGACGAACTACGCCGTCCGCATGGGTCGGCAGGTCGCCGCGATGATGATGGAAGGATCGAAGTAACGTCCCGACCAGTGACGCTCTTCGGATTTCATATCACCCTCGCTGTGATACACTTGGGCAGTTTACAGTGAACAGTTGACAGTTAGAACAATGATGTATGTACTGTCAACTGCAAACTCATGAGGCATAATGCCTGTTTGGATGTATATACAGGGTGATTAGTCACCGTCTGATGAAGGAATACCTATGAAGATCATTGTCGTCGGAACCGGGTTTGTGGGACTCACCCACGCGGCAACCTGCTCTGAGTACGGACACGAAGTCTACGCCTACGACATCGACAAGTCGCGCATTGAGGCGTATCAATCCGCCGATCCCGACCGCATCGAGCAGCACGTCAACGAGCCGGGACTCGCCGCTGTCATCGAAGAAACAATCAACCGCTATCTCTTTTTCACCTGCGATATCGAATCGGTCATCGAAGGCACGGACGCCATTTTCTTGTGCCTGCCGACGCCGCCGAAGCCAGACGGCTCGTCCGACCTGAGCTACTATTTCGACGCCGTCAATTACATCGCCTCGCTGCTGGCACGCCGTCAGGATCAGCGCCGCGTCGTCATGATCAACAAGAGCACCGTGCCGATCGGCACCGCGCGCCAGCTTGAAGAAGTCCTGCGCGAGCACAACGTGCCGAACACGGGCGTTGCCTCGAACCCGGAATTCCTGCCCGAAGGCGACGCCGTCGAAAAGTCGCGCAAGCCGGATCGGGTCGTCGTCGGCGCGGACACGCAGGCAGATTTCGAAATCCTGCGCCGCATTTACTCGCAGTTCGTCAACCACGTTCGCATCCGCTACATCGAGACGACGCCGGAAACCGCCGAAGCGATCAAGTACGTCGCCAACACGCTGCTGCTGACCTACATCTCGTTCTGGAACGGCGTCGGCGCGCGGCTCGGCGAGTCGTTCCCGAACATTCGCATGGAAGACCTGAAGCGCGGTGTGACCGCCGACTCGCGCATCAGCACGTGGGGATCGTATGTCTCGAACGGCGCGGGCGGGTCGTGCTTTGGCAAGGACATCCAGTCGCTGATCTACCAGTTCAAGCAGGCTGGAGAACAGCCCGATCTGCTCCAGTCGGTTTACAGCATTAACGAGTACCAGAAGACCTACCTGATCGACCGCGCCCACGCGGCGGGCGTCAGCTTCATCCAGAAGTCGGTCGCGCTGCTCGGGCTGGCGTTCAAGCAGCGCACCAACGACATGCGCGACGCGTCGTCACTCAAGGTGGTGGAAGCGCTGCTCGGTCGCGGTGTGCGCGAAATCCGCGCCTATGATCCGCTGGCGCTGCACGAGGCGAAGAAATTCTTCAACCCGGCGGACAATCACCTGTTCGAGAAGATCAGCTACTACAACTCGCCGAAAGAGGCGATGACAGGCAGCGATATGGTGTTCATTTCGACGGACTGGGAAGAATTCCGCGGGCTGTCGCGCACCATCGAGCAGACGGTCGAGCCGCCGTACCTGATCATCGACGGTCGGCGCATGATCCCCGACTACAAAGAGTTGATCGCGCGCGGTTATGATTTCCTCGCCGTCGGCTCGCCCTTCATCAGCGGGCAGCCGCAGAACGGCGCGAAGCAGCCGTAAGAACCGACTTTTCGTAGGGGCGACCTAGCGGTTGCCCCTTAAGCGGACCGGGCGGGACCTGTCCCTACAAAGAACGCACCGTAGGGACGACGCCTGCATCGTCCGGCAAATCCCCTGTTACAGCCTAACTCTAGAATTCCAGCGGCGGGCGCGGCGGACGCGGCTCGAAGTTGTAGTAGACGTGATACACGCCGACCCGCGCGTAATCGTAGGTGATCCCTTGCTCGGCGAAGATCGCTTCCAGACGGGCTTTGACCGCCTCGACGTTCGCCGTGATGTACGCGATGCGTTCCGCTGCATCGCTGGCTTCGCGGTACGGTGGAAAACGGTCGTCGGCGGGCGTGTAGGTCAGGTCAGTCTTGTAGGGCAGCGCGGCGCTGTACTGCATCCGCTCGCCGCTCAGAAACGCCAGCCGAAAGGAAATCCAGTAGTTGGTATAGCCGTGATACAGCCCGTTTTCCTCTAGGAATGCGATTAACTCGTCGTCGTCATCATTCGGGATGTGCGTCTCCAAGTTGAACTGGGTGCTAAAACCCGGCGTCATCGCAGCGCCGACAGTCACCTGTCCTGCGACATGGTAGCCGATCACCAGCCCACAGATCGCCAGCGCGAGCCCGCGACGTGAGCGGTAGAGCGAGTCGACCAGCGCGCCGAGGGCGATGCCGAGCGGCAGCACCAGCGGCAGGAAGTAGCGCCCGGTCGGGTCGATGCTGAAGCGCGAAACGACGAACAGGGCGAGAAACAGCCCGATCATGCTGACGATCAGCAGCCGCGCATCTGGCTTTAGCGGTGATGGTCGGCGCATCAGGCGGTAAACGGCAGCTGCATAGATAAGCAGCACCGCCGCGCCAATGACGGGCAAGAAGTATTCTGCCGCCCACGGGAAGCGCAAGCCGAAGACCGTCGGCAAGCCGAGGGCGATCATGCCGATCAAGCGCTGTGGCACAGGCAGCGGCAGCACTTCCGTCCCGGCAAACTCACCGCGCTCGCCGCCGACGAGGTAGAAGCGCAGCGGCGCGAAATCATGCTCAAGGTTGAATGCCCACCACGGCGCGCTGCCGGCGACGAAGAAGATTAGGGCGAATAAGAGCGGTAGGGCGATTTCCGCCGCAGGCTTAAGGTCTACAGC
>JAEVZT010000195.1 GCA_023392115.1 Chloroflexota bacterium | reverse complement strand
TGTGCAACCTTCGGTTGCCGCCCCGAAATTCAGGGGAGAGGGGCTAAGAAAAGTCTTAGATTTCTCCCCTCCCTGAATTCGGGGAGGGGACGGGGGTGGGGTCTAACCACCGAAACGCAATACAAAGTGCTTACCAGCCGCTAACACTAAGCTAAGGAGACATAATGGCGAATTTTGACCTCATGCGCCGGTTGGCGCTCAACGAAGGCGGGAAAATCATCCTGCTGGTGATGGATGGACTTGGCGGTCTGCCGCGCGAACTGGACGGTCCGACCGAACTTGAAGCCGCCAACACGCCGAACATGGATCGACTGGCGCGCGAGGGAAGCTGCGGCTTGAGCATCCCGGTCGCGCGCGGCATCGCCCCCGGCAGCGGTCCCGCCCATCTTGGATTGTTCGGCTATGATCCGCTGGTCTACGACATCGGGCGCGGCGTTCTCGAAGCCATCGGCATCGGGCTAGAAGTCGAGAGCGGCGACGTGGCGGTGCGCGGCAATTTCTGCACCATCGACGAGAACGGCATCATCACCGACCGGCGCGCGGGGCGCATCCCGACCGAAGAAGGCGAGAAGCGCGTCGAGCTGCTCAAAGACATCCAGATCGAAGGCGTAGACATTCAGATCAAGGCGGGCGAGGGCTACCGCTTCGCCATCGTCCTGCGCGGCGACGGCTTGAGCGATGAGGTCGAAGACACCGATCCGCAGCTTCCCGGTTTAGCGCCCCTGCCGGCGAACGCCAGCAGCCCGGCGGGCGAAAAGACGGCGCGGCTCGTCAACCAGTGGCTTGACGCGGCACGCGAACGCCTGCGCGGTCACGAACCCGCCAACATGGTCACGCTGCGCGGCTTCGCCACTGACCCGAACCTGCCCAAGTACAAGGACGTTTACAATCTCAATGCGGCGTGCGTCGCCGTGTACCCGATGTATAAGGGCGTCAGCCGTCTTGTCGGCATGAACATCATCGACACCGACCCGCACGACACGATCGAGGATGAATTCAACAAGGTCGCCGAAATCTGGAACGACTACGATTTCGTTTTCTGTCACGTCAAGTACACCGACAGCCGCGGCGAGGATGGCGACTTCGATGCCAAGGTCAAGGTGATCGAAGATGTCGACCAGCACCTGCCGATCCTGCTCGGACTCAATCCCGACGTGTTGATCATCACCGGCGATCACTCGACGCCCGCGACCTACCGCGCCCACAGCTGGCATCCCGTCCCGACTCTCCTGTGGGCGCCGGGGACGGCAATGCAGGATCGCGTCGAGGCGTTCGGCGAGCGCGACTGCATTCACGGCGCGCTGGGTCAGTTCGCGGCAGCCGATCTGATGCAGCTTGCGCTGGCACACGCCCGCCGCTTGCAGAAGTATGGGGCGTAAGGAATAGTGATGAGTCGAGAGTGATGAGTGATGAGTCAAAAGTAATGAGTAATAGTTCGTTCTTTACTCATCACTCGTCACTCGTTACTCATTACTCTCTATTGAAGGGTTTTTATGCGCGATATCATCATCATTGGCGGCGGGCTGACAGGCATGTCGGCGGCGTGGGAACTGGAACGGCAGGGCGTCGCTTACACGCTGATCGAGGTCAAAGCGCGGCTCGGCGGCAGCATCACGACGGAGCGCCGCAGCGGCTTCATCCTCGACAGCACCGCCTTCGTCCTCGAAAAATACAGCGCGTGGGGCTTTCTCGAAGAACTCGACTTGGATGACGCGCTTGTACCGATCGGCACATACCGCGACGGACAGCTTGTCATCTTCCGCGACGGCACGCAGACGCTGGTCGACGCTGTCGCGCGGCGGATCAGCAGCGCGGCGGTGATGAAGCGAATGGCGGTCAGCAGCATCGGCAGAATCGACGACAAGTGCTACGGCGTGTGCCTCGAAAACGGCTTGATGTTGAGCGCGCGCGGCGTGATCGTCACCGCCCCGGCGCGTTACGCCGAACACATGCTCCACTCGCTCGACCCGGAGATCGCGCTAAGCCTGCTCGACTACCGCTACGATCCGACGGTGCGCGTGTCGCTCGGCTATAAACGCGATCAGGCGCGCGAGATCGTGTCGTCGGAAGGGTTGAAGTTCATCGAGGTGTACGACATGCCGGAGCGCGTCCCCACCGAGCATGTGCTGGTGCGAGCAGGCGTCCGCCTTGAAGGGGCGATCAAGTCACCGCAAGCTGCGCTCAACTACGTCAAGAGGCGCATCCCCAGCAAGCCTGTCATGCAGTGGGCGGCATACTGGGCAGAAGCCGATCCGCTAACGCGCTTCCTGCCCGAACATGCCGCGCTGATGGACGAAATCGAAGCGCGGCTGCCGCCTCAAGTCGTGATCGCCGGCAGCGATTACCGCGCCCGTCGGCTCGATCAGCAGGTGAAACACGGACGCGCCGCCGCGCGCAAACTTGTCGCTGCGCTTCAGCGCTGAACGCGTCGGTCGTCATCCCTGTGCGGGAACGAATTCCTCTGCTGCCGTCTGATAGCGCTTGCGAAATTCCTCGTCTGTCGTGCTGTAGGGTTCGCCATCAACGCCGATCAAGACCCACGCACCCGCCGGCACGCAGATCGGCTCAACGCTCTCCAGCGACTGAATCCACTGCGGCATGGCACACTGCCTCGCCCACACGCCTGCCGCCTTGTAATACGGCGCGCAGCCCATGTCAAGCAGGTGGCGCTGGGCGGGCGTTGGCGTCCAAGTCTCGTCCCACGAGCGATAGGTTTTGCGAAAAACAATGGGTTCGACGGGGTGCTGCGGGTAATCGTCGAGCGCCGCCTGCGGCTTGCCGCCGTTGACCTCGTAGCAGAGCATGTAACCGGCAGGTACGACGAGCGTATCCAGTTCGACACGGATGATTTTCGGGGCTTCGTGAGGGGGGAGTTCGCGCGCCATGACGACGGTCTTGCGCCGCGCGTAGCGCTGAAAGCCTGCTGCCCGCAGGTCGGCGTCCGTCCACTGACGCTGTTTGAGCGTATCCATGACTGTTTCTCCCTGTCTGCGCTTGTCGTCGATCATAACATCACAGCGCGCGCGCAACCCTTGACGATGCGCGACAGGAAGTCAGGAGGGCGAAAAAGAGTCGATGTGCTCTTTGGCACTGAGACCCCACCCCCATCCCCTCCCCGAATTCGGGGAGGGGAG
>JAEVZT010000119.1 GCA_023392115.1 Chloroflexota bacterium | reverse complement strand
AACGGATTCGCTCAAGCAGGTCGCCGGCGAAATCCTTCTTCGGCGCGAGCGCGTTCAGGCGTTCCTGCGTTGGCGCTTCGAGGTTGATCGACACGCGGTCGGCAAGCTGGATCGCCCGTTCAAGCTGGGCGTATTCCGAACCGGGCATGATCTTGAGGTGGATGTAGCCCTTGTAGCGGTAACGGCGGCGGATGATGTCGATCGTGTCGATGATCTTGTCCTGCGCCGTCACGCCGCCCTTGATGATGCCCGACGACAGGAAAATGCCGTCCGCCAGCTTCGCTCGCTGAAGCTGGTCGAACGCGCCCGCCAGTTCATCCGGCTTGAAGGTGATGCGCTGCGTCTTGCCGCGACCGGCGCGGAACGGGCAGTAGAAGCAGTTCTTTTCGCAAGCCGTCGTCACCATCGTCTTGAGGACGGGCTTTTTGCCCTTCGGCGTGCTGACGTTGGTGATGCATTCGGCGAGGCTGGTTGACTGGTATGGGCGATCCTCGCTGCGCGGCGAGTCGCCGGCAGGCTCATAAAGCGTGACATCGCCCATGCGGGTCAGTTTCTCAAATGCGTCGAGCGTTCGCTGGATTTGCATACCTTCTATTATACGAACTTTTGTTCTTTTTATCAATCAGCTGACGAAAAACGCAACTCAGCTCGCGAAGTCACGTATTTGACTCTGTAACCGCAGTTTAGTAGGGGGATTCAACGACCATCATGACAGCGTCTCATCGGTCGAAAAACATCCATGTGTTCATCCTCGCCTTCGCGCTGGTGTCGGCGCTGCTGCTCGCCGCCTGCGGGCAGATCGGTATGCTCGCCGGTGCCAGCATGGAAGCGAAAAGCGATCATCGCGCGTCCTCAGTCGAAGGCGCGCGGTCTGCCAGTGTCACGCTCGAGGCAACCGTCTCGACGATCACCATCAACCCGCGTTCCGACTCGCAGTTAATCGACGCCGAAGTCGAGTATCTCGGCGATTTACGCTTTGAGTCGTCCGGTACATCCGAGCGAACGATCGTCCTTGTCGACGACATCAACGATTTCAGCTATAACGGGCGACCGCTCAACTGGACGGTTAGCCTCAACGAGCGCATTCCGCTCGAGTTGAATGTCGGCACGTTTTCTGGCGATCTCAACCTCGACCTCAGCCCGTTCACCCTGTCCGGCGTCGACGCCGAGGTGAGTTCTGGCAGAATTGACATGACTCTGCCCGCAGCGCGCGAAAGCTACCCTGTACGTGCCAATGCAAGTTCAGGGGCGATCGAGATCTCGGTTGAAGCGGGGGCGCAGGTGGTGTTTGACAGCCTTCAGACGAGCTCCGGCGGACTGACGCTCGACGTCGGTGAGCGCAGCACGATCAGCGGCAGCGCCAGCCTCAGCTCGGGCGACACCAGCGTAACGATCGGCGAGGGCAGCGACGTCGAATTCACTTTCAGCAGCAGTTCGGGCGATATGGTTTTCGACGTGCCCAATGACGCTGCCGTCCGGCTGGAAGTGCGGAGTCATATGTCCGGCACGGTGAACATTCCTGAATGGCTCGAACGCGTCGGCGACGAGGGCGATGATAACGAGGGCATCTGGGAGAGCGACGGGTATGTCGACGCCGAGCGCCGGATCACCTTGATTGTGACCAGCATCAGCTCCGGCAACGTCGAAGTGCGCTAATATGAGCATTTGCCAGCGCCAACAAACCTCACCCCACACAACCTTCGGTCGTGCTGCCCCTCTCCATAGGGAGAGGGGCGGTTGAGCGCAGCGAAACGGGGTGAGGTTGAGGTTCAGTCTTGCGCCTGACGATCCGTCCACCGGCGGCGGATCGTCAGGCGTTTTTGATCGCGGCGCGGTATCATCGACGGTATAAGGATTTAGGCGAAAGAGGGCTTCATGAACTATACCTACAACGACATCGCCAAAATGATTGATCATTCGCTGCTCAATCCGACGCTGACGCTTGACGACCTCGAAGCGGGCTGCGCGCTCGCCGTGCGCTATAACGTCGCCAGCGTGTGCATCATGCCGTTCTACCTCAGGCGCTGCGCCGATCTGCTGGCGGGAAGCACGGTTGTCCCGAGCACGACGATCGGCTTTCCGCACGGCGGGCACACGACGGCGGTCAAGGTCGCCGAGGCGGAACAGGCGCTCCGTGACGGTGGCATCGAGTTGGACATGGTCGTCAACATCAGCCGCGTCTTGAGCGGCGATTGGGACTGCGTCCGCGACGAGATTCGCGCCGTGATCGACGTGACGCACGGCGGCGGCGGCAAGGTCAAGGTGATCTTTGAGAACTGCTACCTGACCGACGAGCAGAAGATTCGGCTGTGCGAAATCTGCGGCGAACTCGGCGCGGACTGGGTTAAGACCTCGACGGGATACGGCACGGGCGGCGCGATCGACGCCGATCTCAAGCTGATGCGCGCCCATTCGCCAGCGTCAGTGCAGGTCAAAGCGGCGGGCGGCGTTCGGACGCTTGACCGCCTGCTCGAAGTGCGCGCGCTCGGCGTCACGCGCTGCGGCGCGACGCGCACCGTCGAAATGCTCGAAGAATGCAAGGCGCGGCTCGGACAGTAGATGCCCGATTTGAACGACTATCTCGATGCGTGGGGGCTAGCCGATCCGCAGCCGCTGGCGCGGACGGTGACCAGCCAAGTATTCACGGTCATCCATCAGGGCGAGCGGGTTGTGCTGAAGCTGCTGACGCCTCTCGGCAGCGACGAACAGAGGGGCGCTGTCGCCCTGAGCTACTGGAAGGGTCGCGGCGCGGTTCAATTGATCAGGCATGATGACGGCGCGCACCTATTGGAGTACGCGGCTGGCGACGACTTGACGACGTTCGTGGCGCAGGGGAAGGATGAGCGAGCGACAGAAATTATCGCCGGCGTGCTCGACCGGCTCCACGCCGATCCGGTGACGCCGTTTCCCGCCGGGCTGACGCGCTTGGAGACGCATTTTCGCTCGCTGTTTCGCCGCGCTGAGGAAGCGCCGGAGTCGATTTTCGGGCGCGGGGCGCGGTTCGCCGAAAGGCTGCTGGCACATCAACGGGATGTGCGCGTGCTTCACGGCGATATTCATCACTGGAACATTCGCCATCACGCCGAGCGCGGCTGGCTTGCCTTTGACCCGAAGGGGCTGATCGGCGACCGCGCCTTTGACGCGGCGAATACGCTGTGCAACCCCGATACCCGACCGGATTTGGTTACGGACGAGGGGCGCCTGCTGCGTAATGCAGACATCCTTGCGCGCGGCACGGGCATCGCGCTTGCGCGCGTGCTGGCGTATACCTACGCTTACGCCTGCTTGAGCGCCAGCTGGTTTCTCGATGATGGTGACGAAGCGCGTGCGAGTCAACCGCGCCGCGTGGCAGAAATTGTCGAGCCGCACGTTTCAGCCTAGATCGGCTGTTCGTTCGAATCGTCAAGCGCGAGCGTCACCGCCTGTTCCAATGTCATCTTACGCCCTTCCAGAAGCGCGGTCTGAAAGGCATCGTCGCCTAACTGCGCCTGTACTTCGGCGCGAATGCGTTCGAATTCCTGCCGGTCGGCGGGCAAGGTGAAAGCTCCCAGACGTTCGAGAAACGCTTCGGACGTGCCGAGCAAACGCGCCGCTTGCTGCGGCTGCCCGAGCTCAGCCATCGACCCGGCGATGATCGGCAAACACCATGCCATCTCACCCTTGTTGTTCATATCACGAGCGATTTGTAGTGCCTGCCGGGTGGAGCGGAGCGCACCGGCATGATCGCCGGCATGCTGCGCGAGGAAGGCAAGATTGAAGTACAGGATCGCGACGCGACGCCTTTCACCTGTCTTGCGACAAACGTCGAGACATTCCTCATACGCCTGTCGAGCGAGGACATCATCACCGGCTTGCCGGGCAATTTCGCCGATGACGTTCAGGCTGTGCGCGATACCGGGTTGGTGGCTTAGCTCGCGGAACAGGGACAGCGCATCTTGAGCCACCGCCATCGCTTCGGCTTCGCCGGACATGGCAGTCGCGAGATGGGTGAGCGCCCACGCGGTATTCAGCCTATCCTCGAGCTGGCGGGAAATGTCGAGCGCTCGCAAGAACAACGGCTTCGCCGACTCAAAATCGCAGTTCAGCGCCATATTCCCCGCCGCATTGAGGAATTTGGCGTGCTGGTCTTCTGGCGTCTCATTCAGGTGTGGCAGCAAACGTTTTGTCCAGCGAAAGCCTTCGACGTGGTGACCGTAGGCAAACCAGAACAACCAGATCGCGCTGACCAGCCGAATGCCGACGGCGGGATCGCCTTGGTTGAGCGACCATTCCAGCACGTCACGCAGGTTACCCTGTTCTCGTTCGAACCGTCGAAACCAGCGTTGATGCGGACTCAAGCGCAGTTCCGGTTCGGCGCGTTCGGCGAGCGAAACGAAATATTCCGCGTGCCGCCGGCGCATCACTTCTGTCTCGCCGCTGAGCTTAAGCCGCTCCGATGCGTACTCGCGGATCGTCTCGAGCATGGCGAAGCGCGGTTCACCGTCTGTAGACTCTTTCTCCTGTACAAGGCTCTTGTCTACGAGCGATCCCATAACGTCGAGCACGTCATCCGACAAGTTCCAGCCGCACACAGCCTCTACAGCGTCTAGGTCGCAGCCGCCGCGAAAGACCGCCAAGCGCGCGAACAGCCGCTGTTCGCTCCTGTCCAGCAGGGTGAAACTCCACTCCAACGTGTCGCGCAGCGTTCGCTGACGCGCGGGAGCGTCGCGCGCGCCGCCGGTCAGCATATCTAGTCGGCTCTCTAGGCGGTTCAGCAGCGCCTCTGGCGTCAGCAGCTTGCAGCGCGCCGTCGCAAGTTCGATGGCGAGGGGTAAGCCGTCCAGCCGCCTACAGATTTGCGCGACGACTGATGCATTATCAGCCGTGAGCGCAAAGCGAGGCTGCACCATCTGCGCGCGCTGGACGAATAATGCTCCGGCTTCCGACGCGCTGACAGCTTCGGTCGACGCCTCGGCATCCGGCAGCGACAGCGGGAGAACCGCGTATTCCTGTTCACCGGAGAGCCGCAGCGCCTCGCGGCTGGTGACCATCACGCTCACGTGTGGGGATGCTGCCAGTAGGTCGGCAACCAGCGGCGCCGCCGAAATGACATGCTCGAAGTTATCGATCAGCAGCAGCATCGCTCGTCCGGCGAGCGCCCGCTTCAGCGTGTCGAGCAGCGGTTCTCGGGGATGCTCGCGCACGTCAAGCGCGGCGGCAATCGTTTTTGCGACCGTCGACGGTTGGCTGAGCGGCGCAAGATCGACGTAGCAGACGCCGTCGGCGTAGTTGTCGAGCACGTCGCCAGCCACATGCAGCGCCAGCCGCGTCTTGCCTGTGCCGCCGACGCCGGTGAGAGTCAGCAGCCGCGAGGTTTGAAGCAGGCGCTTCACCTCTGAAATCTCGCGCTGACGCCCGATGAAGGCTGTCAGTTGTAGGGGGAGCGCGCGTTTTGGTGCAGAAGGTGCTGCCGTCGCAGCGTTGTCGAGCAAACCAAGCTGTTTCGCGCGGGCAATGGCTTGCGTCCGGCTTCCAACTCCTAATTTGCCGTAGATCTGGCGATTGTACCAGCGAACGGTGTTCGGGCTGAGAAAAAGCTCGGCGCCGATCTGCTGGTCGGACAGCCCGGCGGACAAACGCTCGAGTATCTCACGCTCGCGTGCGGTGAGTGAATCGTGTGGTTGCAGCCCCTCGTAGTCAGCCATCGTCAGCGCTCAGGAAGCTGCGAAGCGCGGCGACGAACTTCGACCACGCCGGTTCAGTTTCAGTCAGCAGGTGATTCTTGCTCTCCAAGGTGACGAACTGCGCGTTAGGGATCAGCGAGGCGAGCAGCCTCCCTTCTTCATACGGGACGGCGGCATCGTGACGCGCATGGATGACGAGCGTCGGCACGTTCACCAGCGGCGCGAGATGGCGAATGTCGGTGCGATGCATCTCGCTTTCCAGTCGAGCGGCGTTCTCCGCCGTGCCTGACATCCGCATCTGTTCGTCAAACGCGCGTAGTTCCTCGGTCGTCGCTTCGGGACGAAGCTGGGTGGCGAACACCTGCCGAAAGGCGGGATTCTCCTGTCCCCATCCAACGCGCATCAGGTCGATGAGCAGTCGTTCTTCTTCGAGCTGTTGTTCGGTCAGGTCGCGGTTGAGCCATCCCCGTGCGTATGCGCCGAAGAGGATGAGGCGGCTGACCCTTTCCGGATGGCGGACTGTATACGTTACCGCAACCGTTCCGCCCTGCGAATTGGCAAACAGCGGGAATTTCTCAACGCCGGCGGCATCCGCGACTGCTTCAAGGTCGCGCACCCACGCCTCGAACGATAAATCGGCGGCGTCCCAGTCGGATAAGCCGCTTCCGCGCTCATCGTAGCGGATCAGCGTGTGGTCGCGCGTGAATTCGTCAAGCCAGTGCCGCCAGACCGGACTCTCCCAGTCATACTCGAGGTGGCACATAAACGTCGCGGTTTTGACGAGCGGCGGTCCCTTCCCGGCGACTGCGTAGGCGATGCGCGTGCCGTCGAAGCTCGTCGTGAAATGCACGCGCTGGCTCGCTTGTTGGCGTTTCACGATGGGTTCTTGATCTGCGGGCGGCGAGGCGGGTCGCTGCGGTTCCAGAATGCCCAACTTTTTCGCCTGCGCGATCGCCTGCATCCGGTTGTTGACGCCCAGCTTGCTGTAAATCTGGCGGTTATACCAGCGGATCGTATTGGGGCTGAGGAAGAGTTCGGCGGCGATCTGCTGGTCGGATAATCCGTCTGACAGACGCGACAGAATCGCTTTTTCGCGTGTGGTCAGTTGATCCGGTGACGGTGTGTTCCCGTCCATGTGGCTGCCCTCAATTCCAACGTTGATATTCGCCGGTGGTGGCTAAATCCCCTTCCTAATTCTAGGTCGGATTTACCATTCATCTTCCATCCAAATGAATGGTGACATACAAATCCCTTCTGCCTACCCTAACTTATAGGAAAACGATCCAGTTCGGATAGTTGACGGTCGAGGAGTATACAAATGTCAGATTACGCTACCCAACAACCACTGGCAGCGCCAGCCGCGACGACAGGGGTGATCGGAAGCGCCTTTGCCTTCGCCTACGGGGTTGCCTGCTATGCCGTATTCCTTGTGGCATTTCTCTACGCCATCGGCTTTGTCGGCAACCTCGTCGTGCCGAAATCGATTGATACAGGGGCGCAAGTGCCAATTCAAGAGGCGATCATTGTCAATGTGTTACTGCTCGGCGCGTTTGCGTTCCAGCACAGCATCATGGCGCGACCGGCGTTTAAGCGTGCGTGGACACGACTTGTGCCGAAACCGGTCGAGCGCAGTACCTACGTCCTGTTTGCCAGCTCAGCCCTGCTGCTGCTGTACTGGCAGTGGCGACCGATCACGACGGTGGTCTGGTCGGTTGAAAACCCGGCGGCGCGGACTCTGCTGCACGCGCTCTTTTTCGTCGGCTGGGGTATCGTCTTCCTCGGCACGTTCATGATCAATCACTTTGATCTGTTCGGGCTGCGGCAGGTGTACTTGAAGCTGCGTAACCGCGAGTACGCGGCATTGGGTTTCA
>JAEVZT010000051.1 GCA_023392115.1 Chloroflexota bacterium | reverse complement strand
GGGTCATGTCGTCCGGGTCGAACCAATAGATGTTATCGTACTACGTTACGGCGGTAGGATCATCGCCTTCGGCTGGAGTGATGGCAAACGGGGCAGACAACGCCATGAAGTGGAAGAAACCCTGCCCACCGCTTTGCAGGTGCAGGCTGCTGCCGTCGTCCGGGTCGCCGTCGCCATTCCAGTCCTTACCGTTGAAGAACTGGGTGATTTTCAGGAGCTGCTGCCACGTCTGCGGCGGCACGGCCCTCGGTTCGCCCATCTCGGCTTCGAATTGTGCCTGCCATTCCGGGTCTTCCAGAATGTCCTTGCGATAGTACAAGAGCTGCGCATCACCGTCGTTGACGACGCCATAGGTCTGCCCGCCCCACTGCAAGAGCGTACGCAGCGGCGCAGCAACGTTGTTAATGTCCCACTGCGGGTAGCCTTCCTGTCCAAAATAGCTGTCGACAGGGATGATCCAGCCGTTGCTGATGTAATCCCCATAGAACCACGAACCGACAAAAACCGCGTCATAAGTGTTTTGTCCGGTCAGGAAGTCGGCTACCGTACCCGTCAGCAGTTCGGCAAACGGCAGTTCGACAATCTCCAGCGTAGCTCCGGTCACTGCTTCGAACACCGGACGCCAATAATACAGAGGACCTGAAATGACGCCGCGGACGCCGCTCTGCAATACCGCGACCGTCAGAGTTTGACCTGCGAACCGGTCACGAGCGTCGGGCAAGTTGGCTTCAAGCAGCGCCGCCATAGCGGTGTCGCGTTCGGTTTCGTCGATGGCGCCGGGGAACAATTCTTCTGCGGTCATCCCCAAGAAAGTATCGTCTTGAGCGCTGACACTCACAGAACCGATGATAAGGAGAGAGAGTAGGAGAGCCAAGAAAACGAGAGTACCGCTTTTCATTGAATACTCCTCATTTAGATGAAATTAGTCGTAATTTGTAGCAGAAGTATTTTATCCTGATGCTGATGTTTTCGCAAAGGGAGTCACGGCTTAGGTCTGCTTATTTTCAGCGACGCGCTTTTGCTCAATCGCAGCGAATCGACAAGCATTATTTACTGTGATATAGTGCCTTCATACAGTTGTTAATCAGCCCCCAACTATCAAGCGCAAGCATTTTTACGCTCCGCAGTCTCGCGCTGGTGCTGTGTACGCGCACCGGGCACGCCGAATTCAAACACGAGTCCGATTGTTCAAAGGGGAAACCAGTGTACCGAAAATACGTTATTGTTCTGCTGCTGATTTGTTTCAGCGTGTCCATGCCAGCCGGCGCCCGCGACCACCTCGACTCTGGCGGCGACTTCGATAGTCCGCAAGCGATTGGGATTGACCCGATCCAGCAGTTTGTCTATGTCGCTGACACGGGCAATCACACAATTAAGATATTCTCTAGTGACACAATTGAACCGACTTGGGAAACTGGCTCGCAGGGGAGCGGCGACGGCGAACTGGAGAGCCCAAGCGGGATCGCATTGGACAGCGAAGGATTCATTTTCGTCTCGGACACCGGCAACGACCGCATCATGCGCTTCGACCGCGCCGTCTTCAAGGACACGACCGATCCGATCGTCATGCTTGATGTATATACGGAAGCGTCGCTCGGGCTGTCACTCGATGAGCCGCGCGGGCTCGGCATCGACGAGGACGATCGCCTGTACGTCGCCGACACAGGCAGCGGTCGCGTACACGTCATCGGAGCAGGCACTTGGTTGGGGGATGTTGGCGACGGTCCCGGCGATGAATTCGGTTCATTTGTCGCACCGGTCGATGTCGCCATCTGCCCGCTCGATCAGCACATCTACGTCCTCGATCGTGACCGTCCGGGCGTGCAGATCTTCACGGCATTTGACGACGGCGCAGAGTTCGTCCGGGCGTTCGGCATCGCGGGTGATGCCCCCGGCGCGCTCGACGATCCGACGGGCATTACGCTCGACGCGCGCTGCACCGTTTACGTGGCGGATACCGGCAACGATCGCATGCAGGTCTTCGACCGCGATGGCGGCGTGATCGAAGCCTTCAACACGTTCTCTTCGCCAACCAGCATCGCCGTCGACACGACGACGCCACCGGGACTTGTCTACGTCACCAGCGCCGATGCCATTCAGTACCAAGTTTACGAATGGGTCGATTACGACACGACCGGCGACAACGAAAACGACACGGACGGTGACAGCTTGCCTGATGTTTGGGAAACGCACGGCGTTGATTACGACGGCAACGGCACCATTGATCTTGACCTGCCGGCGTTGGGAGCCGATCCAACGCGCAAAGACATCTTTGTCGAATTTGACTTCATGACCGGGCGCGATGTCGATCCCGACGAGATTGACGCGGTGATCGCCGCCTTTGCCAACGCGCCTGTCGACAACCCCGATGGATCAACCGGCATTACCCTTCACGTCGAGATCGACGAGGCGACCCCTTACATCGAGCGGCTGATCGTCTGGGACGAATTCGACGCCATCAAATCCGACTTTTTCGGCACAGCGGCGCAGCGCGGGGCAGCCGACGCAGAGAGCGTCTTAGCGGCGAAGCGCTTTGTCTACCACTATGCCCTCAACGCCGATCGGCTGTGCGGCGCGATCGACATGAGCACCCCGCCCAACTGCACTGACGACTCTGGGCTCGGCGGCATTTCGGACTTAGGACCTAATTTCATCATCGCCGTCGGTAATAACCAAGGCGATGACATGCGCCGCACGTTCATGCATGAATTCGGTCACAGTCTCGGTTTACTGCATGGCGGCGGCGACCCCACTAACTGCAAGCCGAACTACCTCAGCATCATGAACTACCTCTATGCCTCTTCCGAAGCGCTTCAAGATTATGATACGGGTCTGCCGGTGCTCGATTTCTCGCGCGAGGCGCTGCCAACACTGGAAGAAGACGCGCTCGCAGAAAACGCCGGCGTCGGTGACGGCGTCCTGCGCGTCATCTGGAGTTACGCCCAATTTTATCTCAAAAACGGACCCGGTGACGAACCGCTCGATTGGGACAACAGCGGCGCTATTGACGGCGCAGCCGTTGCGGTTGACCTGAACGCTGCGCCCATCCGCGACTGCGACATACCCGAAGAGGACTACCCGATCTACCACACGCTCGACGGGCACGACGACTGGTCGAACCTCGACTACAACTTCCGCAACAACGGCGGCTTTTACTTCGGCGGGCTGCATCAGGACTTCGTGCCACCTGACGACTTCCCAATTGACGAACTGGAGGAGCTTGGTCGCTGCATTGAGACAGGCGTCTGCGGCGTGCTGCCATACGAATACGCCGCCAAGATGATTTGCGGCTTCCAACGCGGCGATCCGACCGACCTGCGGCTTTCACCCGGCGGCTACGCGACCTCGGTGAATATCCACAACCCTAACGTCGAGCAGGTTGACTTCTTCGTCAAGCTGGCGCTCGCCACCCCGCCGGACGAAATCGCGCCCGGAGAAATCCTGCCGCTCGGCACATTCAGTCTCGCCTACGACCAAGCGCTGTCGGTCGACTGTAACAACATGACCGCCGCGCTGTTCGACGGCGAACTGCCCGCCCCTTACATCGACGGTTTCCTGATCGTGCAAAGCCCGGCAAGCCTCGACGTGACCGGCGTCTACTCGGTGTCAGCGTTGGACGAAGGCGGACGCCCGACAATCCCCAGCGATATGGAAATCGTGCCGATCGCGGAGCGAACTCGGGTGCCCGACGTCCCTGATGTAACCGATGAGCCGGACATTCCTGATG
>JAEVZT010000041.1 GCA_023392115.1 Chloroflexota bacterium | reverse complement strand
GGGCGTGACTGCGCCGTATCCATGCCGATGCTAAGCGTGTACATGCCCATGCCGCTGCCGACCAAGCCGATCGACGCCTGTACAGCTTCCGTACCGGCTTTGCAGGCGAATTCCCAGTCGGCTGCTTGAATGTTGGGCGACGCGCCGATGCTCTCAGCGACAATCGTGCTGGTCGGCTTGACGGCGTAGGGGTGGCTCTCGCTGCCAATCCAGACGGCGCGAAGCTGCTGCGGGTCGATCCCCGCGCGGGCGATAGCGTTGCGCGCTGCCTCAATCGACATCGTCGTAACGTCTTCGTCAGGTCCGGCGACGGCTTTCTCAGTGACCGGGCTGCCGCCGAGCCCGCCCGTCCACACGCGCGCCACTTCACTGCCGGGAAGCCGGTAGCGCGGGACATATGCCCCATAACCGACAATGCCGACCTCGCGCACGGGGCGCATCAACATTGAAGGTTCACCCATCGGGTTTCGTCCGTTGGAATACTGTGCCATTTGTTGTCCTTTTAACTGTTCCCCAGTTCTTGCAGGATCGCGCGCGCGCGTTCGGGTCGAATGTTCCTTTCGGCGATCATCTGGTCGACGACGCGAGACACGAGTTCCGGCGGCGCTCCGACGGCGACGGCAATCTGGCGGGCGTGCATTTGCATATGCCCGTGCTGGATGCCTTCGGTTGCCAGCGCCCGGAGCGCGGCGACGTTCTGCGCTAAGCCGACGGCGGCGATGATCTCTGCAAGCTGGCGCGCCGACTGAATGTTCATCAGCCTGAGCGCGATCTGCGCCGTCGGGTGGACGCGCGTCGCCCCGCCGACGATGCCGACCGCCAGTGGCATTTGGAGCGCGCCGCAGAGGTCACCGTTTTCGTCCTGCCACCAGCGCGTCAGGCTCGAATACTGCCCATCGCGAGCAGCGTAGGCATGTGCCCCGGCTTCGACAGCGCGCCAGTCGTTGCCGGTGGCGAGCACGACGGCGTCTACGCCGTTCATGATGCCTTTGTTGTGCGTCGCCGCGCGGTAGGGGTCGACTTCGGCGAACACGCCCGCTTCGACGATCGCCCTTGCGACGGCTTCGCCGCTCAGGGTTTCGCTCGCCAGTTCCGAATGGGGGATGCGTCCCTCGGCGCGTGCCTTACGATGATCGGTCAGGTTGCTGAGGATGCGTAGATTGACTCGCCCGCCGGTGATCGTCTCGATCTGCGGGGCGATGTGTTCGACTGCCGTGTTGATCGCGTTCGCGCCCATCGCGTCGCGCGTGTCGTAGAGCAGATGGATGACGAGCATCGCGCCGACCGGCGTCTGCGGCATCGGGCGCACCTGAATATCAATCGCGCCGCCGCCGCTTCGGACAATGCTGCCGCCGATCGCATTGACGGCGTCTATCAGAGCGGCTTTGTGCGCCATGACCGCGCCTGCCGCGACATACACGTCGGCAAGGTCGAGCACCTGAATCTGCCCGATCATGACCGGCTCGTCGCTCGACGTGGTGAAGCCGCCGCCGGCGCGAAACAGGCGAGCCGCGTTGCTGACCGCCGCGACGACCGACGGTTCTTCGATCGCCATCGGCACAAGGTAGTCTTCGCCGTTAATCAGGAAGTTCGTTGCGATGCCGAGCGGCAGCGCATAAATGCCGACGGCGTTCTCGATCATGTTGTCAGCTTGAGCGGCGTTCAGCCCGCCGATGCCGAGCAGCGCCGACTGTTCCTGTGGGCTGAGACTTGCCCACTGGGCGACTATTGCCGCGCGCTCGGTGAGACTGCGTTTATAGAAACCGGGTAAGCGTGATGTGTGTTCGGTCATGATGCAGCGACTCTACCGGATGAATGCTTTCAAAACCTATCAAAGTGAAAATCGGAACAATCATTTAGCTACCGCTCATCTGCTTCGTAGACGCGAAACTCAAACGACGCAAGCTGCGCCTCGCCGAGCAGCGCGACGCCATAGTCAAGCGGTACGCCGGACGACAGCTCGAGTGTGCGAAAGACCTCATCGTTGACGCGGAACGTCAACCCACTGTCTTCGCCCGCGTGCAGGGTCAGGCGGTTCTCGACGGCGCTGATGTGCATGAACTGATGGTGCTGAAGGGTGGGCGAGTCAAGCCCCGACAGAACGTAACCTTGATCGCTGACGAGCAGCAGTAGTACATCCGCAGCGCGGGCATCGCCGATCCAGATGCCCCATGCCGAGCGAGGCTCGCCTTCGTTGATCGCGGTGACTTCAATCGTAAACGGCAGCCCTTCAAACGCGGGCACGTCCGCAAGGCGGTAGAGGCGCGCGTCAGCAGATGCTCCGGCGAGCACAAGGCGATCGAACCGGTTCTCGTTCAGCACAACTTGCGGGGCGCGCGGTGGATCGGCTGCGCCGCGCGCCAGCACCCAAGCCAGTCCCACGCCTAACGTAAGCGTTAGCGCCAAGCTGAACAGGGCGATTCGCCACTTCGAGTCAGGGACAGCCTGCATTGACATGCGCCCGTTTGATCCCTATGCTTGTGAAAATCGTGAACAGACCGATCCTATTGTCACGGATTCTCGAAGGATGAAGCGAAAAGGTTTCTTGCTGCTGCTTGGCGTGCTGGTGGTCGCAAGTTGGGCGGCTGCCGCCGGAGCGCAGGACGCCGGCAGTGTATCACAACCGGCGTGGGATGGCACGTACCGACGTATCCGCGTGCCGATCCTGATGTACCACTACGTGAGCGCTCCACCAGAAGACGCCGACCCTTACCGCATCGACCTAAGCATCCACCCCGAGACGTTCCGCGCGCACATGGAGTACCTGTTCTTCGAAGGCTACACGCCGATTTCGCTGTACGACCTCGACCAGTCGCTGCTTGACGGCACGCCGCTGCCCGCGAAGCCCGTCATCCTCACGTTCGACGACGGCTACGTTGACCACTATACGCATGTCTTTCCGGCGCTGCGCCAGTACGGTTTCACGGGGACGTTCTTCGTCATCACCGGCACGGCGGACGCCGGTTCGTCGCAATACTTGACGTGGGAACAGATCCGCGAAATGGCGGACGCGGGGATGGATATGGAGTCGCACACGAAGTCGCACGTCGACCTGCGCGGGCGTCCATACGATATGCTGGTGTACGAACTGCTCGGCAGCGTGGAGAGCCTTGCTGCCTATTCCGGCAAGTCGCCGGCGATGTTCTGCTATCCGGTTGGGCGCTATGATATGGACGTTCTCACAGTTCTCGAAGCGCTCGGCATCCGGCGCGCCGTGACGACCGAGCGCGGCGCATGGCACACGACCGACAATCGCCTCTTGCTGCCGCGCCTGCGGATCACCGGCAACATGGGAGTCGCCGGCTTGGCGCAGCTTCTGAGAGAGCAGTGACATGGAGGCGCGGGAAAACAAAGCGACCGCTCTCGTGAGCGGTCACTCAAGTCGAACAGAAATCGACAGTCGAAGGGAGTCTATTCGGGCAGGATGCGAGTATCCATGAAGCGGTCGAGCCACACGAGGACGATCAAGCCGAGCGGGATCGCCGTCCAGAGGAAGTACTGAATCCCATAATCCTGAACGCTGATCGGGTTGCCGCCGTGCGGACCCATCCACGGCAGCACCAGCATGACGAACAACGCCGAGACGATGACGCCTACA
>JAEVZT010000597.1 GCA_023392115.1 Chloroflexota bacterium | reverse complement strand
GACGGCACGACCGGATCGGCGCAGCTTCACTTTCACGTCTACAACCGTGCCGACGAGCCGTGCCTTCGCTGCGGGGAGCCCATTCACAAGATTCGCGTTGCGCAGCGCGGCACACATTATTGCCCGGCTTGCCAACCGCTCTGATCGGGGGAGACAGTTATGGACAGTGGGCTAAGTGATTTCTTCCGGCAGATTCCGGTCGGGCTTCTGGCGACCTTCTGCGTTTCGCTGATCCTGCTCGTCGGCGCGATCGCGTATATCGTCTACGCGCGGCGGAAGCGCGGTAGGGTGCTGACCACGGCAAACACGGCGGAAACGCCCACCATCGAGACAGCGTCCGCCGATCTACCTGACCTCGACGCGCTGATCAACGCGCCGCTGGTTCAAACCGCGGAAATCCCCGCCCTGCGCCGTTCTGTCAACGGGACCTATACGGTCAATCTCACCGGCGGCACGGTCATCGAAGCTGTCGAAGTGCTGACCGTTCTGCGCGACGTGACCGACGGCGGCTTGATCGTCCAGATTGGCGACAAGGCGTATCGCAATCCGCCCACCGCCGCCGATGCCGAGTTCAAGCGGCGTTATAACGTGACGGTGCGCGAGCTGGCGGCAGTGACTGCTGATCCGCCCCCACCGCCCGCGCCTGTCGAACCAACTGCTGCTGCATCTGCGCCCGTCAATCAACCCGCCGTCGTGTCGCCGCCGGTCGAACCAGCCGCCGACGACCTGCTTGGCGATGAGGCTGTTCCCGGCGCGCTGCCGAAATTCACCCTGCCCGACCTCGACCTGACGCAGGTCAAGAAGCGGCGCAAACAGGCGAGTGAACCCATTCCGGAAATCAACATCGCCGCCGCTATCGAGAGCTATCTTCAGCACAAGCTGGCACGGACGCCGGAATATGCGGGGCGCAGCGTTCACGTTCGTCCGGCGCCCGGCGGCGGCGTGACGATTGAAGTTGACGGCAAGTTCTATGAAACGGTCGGCGACGTGGACGATGCTGCCGTGCGACAGTTTCTGAGCGCGACGATCGAGGAATGGCAGTCGCGGCAGTAACCAGAACGATCACGCATACGGCTCGTCAAGCCTGACGAGCGTTCGCTTGCCGTTCGCGTCTTCGGTCAGTCGTCCCATCGGGCGGACGGGATCGTGCGGGAAGATCAGCAGGGCGTCAGTTTCGAGCGCCCACGCCTGCCAGACGCGCTTGGTTTCGAGCGTAATCAGCGGTTCGACATCGTAAGCCGTCATCCAGCCTAGCCGTTCAAAGTGAATGGCATACGACGCCAGATCACAGACGAAGGCGGCGTGCTGCCCGCCGCTCTCGATGCGAACGCTCATATGTCCCGGCGTGTGACCGGGCGAGACGATCCCGCAGATGCCCGGCACGATCTCCGTTTCGCCATCAAGCAGGCGCATCTGACCGCTTTCGACCAGCGTCCGGTAGTTGGCGGAAAGGTAGGTCGCGCGCGTGCGCTCGTTGGGGCGCATGGCGTCCTGATACTCGCGTCGCTGGACGACATGTTCGGCGTTGGGAAACACCGGCACGGGCTGACCGTTTTCGCCATAGACCGTGTTGCCGCCGCAGTGATCGTTATGCAAGTGGGTGTTGATGACGAGGTCGATGTCTTCGGGTGTCAAGCCGAGCCGAGACAGCCCACCGACCAAACCCCCGCTCGACCGATCCATCCGCAAGTATGCCCGCTGCTTTTCGGTCAGCTTTTCGCCATAGCCCGTGTCGCAAATGATGTTGCGCCCGCCCGCCTGAATCAGCAGGACGTGATGCGTCATCGGGACGGTGTTGTCGTCGTCAGGCGGCATGAGGTCGCGGTAGAGGGCGCGCGGGACGAGTCCGAACGCGCCGCCCGCGTCGACGCGCACTGTACAGTCGTTGATCAGATGCAGCCGAATGTCGCCGAGGGTGATCATAGGGTTAAATCTGCTCCGGGGTGAGGCATCTCAGTCGCGTTCCGCCAGCAGCCAGCTCCAGTAGCGCCACGCGAAGACGACGCCGATCGTCAGGGCAAGGGCGGGCAGACCGCTGTAGAGGATGATCCACAGCGCGCTGGTCGCAAGCGCGTCCGGCGGCGCGAGCGCCCACAACCCGTTGGCGACGCGCGCGACGAGGCTAATCGACATCAGCAGCGCCGCGACGATGAAGCCGCGATAATACGGTTTCGCCTGCGTCTGCGAGCCGAGCCGCTTGCTCAAACGCGCCAGCACCAGCAGCGCCACGATGATCGAGAGTTGTCCGAGTGCGTCGATGAACGGCATGATTTGGACTCACATCAGCTGCACGCGCTAATGGTGTCTGCCGACGGTCATCTGACGATACAGGCGCAGACACAGGATGAGCAAGACGACCCCGGCGGTTCCAGAGAGCACCGCGCCGATCCAGTCCTGACCAAGCGGGCTGCCGGCGGCGTGATGCACGACTTCGACGCCGAACAGCGCCGCCGGAACAAGAAAAATGCGAAAGTGCGTCCGTTCCCCCGAAAACCGCTCGTAGAAGCGCGCGATCAACAGCAGAAAGAACAGCAGCGCCGTCAGCAGAAACCATGTATACAGGTTCAGAAGTTGGTGCAGCCAGTCGGCGGTCAATGAAGCCCTTCGATAACCTGTTGGATCGCTTTCGCCCGGAAATCACGGTCATCACACGCGATCACAAATTGGTGAATCCGGTCGCGGGTGTCGGGGTCTTTAACCATCCGGTACACCTGCGCCTGCCCAATGGCGTTGACTTGAACGATGCCCTCGCTAACCAGTGCCGCTAGTTCGGTTTCGATCTCGTAGGGTTCTCGCCCGGTATAACGCGCGATGTTTTCGGCGGTGTCTTCCGCGAACGGATTATCATGGAAGAACCGAACCAGATCCCACTTTACGAACGTGTTCAACTTCGTTTTGATGAAGTCGAGCAGCTGCACATCGTCTTGAGTCTTCCCCAGCATCCCTGCATTCCTTGCCTACGCCGATCTGTTTTCACCCCGTTGATCCGCTTTCAGGTGGCAGTTCTTGTATTTCTTACCACTGCCACACCAGCACGGATCGTTACGCCCGAGCAGTTCTTTCGACGTTCTGCGGACGGGTTCTGGCTTCGAGTCCGCGACAGCGCCGGGGCGGCTCGCCTGTACGTTCTGCACGTTGGCGACGCCCGGCACGGATGGCACGCTCGCCACCATCTTGCGGATAGCAGGCTGCGGCGGCGCGTTGACCTGAACGCGAAAGATGTTGCGCGCTGCCTGCGCGTGAATCTGTTCCTGCAAGTCTTCCCACATCTCGAACGCTTCGCGCTTGTATTCGACAAGCGGGTCGCGCTGGGCGATCGCCATCAAGCCGATGCCTTCGCGCAGCACGTCAAGATCCGTCAGGTGACGACGCCAGTGCGCGTCAATTGAACTGAGCATCACCAGCCGTTCGGCGCGGCGCATCACGTCCTCGCCGAGCTCCTGTGTTTTCTTCTCGTAGGCTTCTTCAACCGCGTCGAAGATCATGTCTTCGAGGTCGGTGAGCGTTTCCACCTCTGCCAGCGTTTCAGGCGTGATGTGCTCCGGCACGGGGAAGACCGTGAACAACTGCTTATGAAGCCCTTCGACATCCCACTCGTCAGGGCTTGTGCCGTCGGGCGCGAACTCATCGATCACCCCGCCGACCTGTTCCTCGATCATCTTGAGGAATTCGTCGTGCAGGTCTTCGCGCGCGAGAAACTCGCGCCGCTGGGCGTAGATGACTTCACGCTGCTTATTGACGACGTCGTCATACTCAAGGACGCGCTTGCGGATGTCGAAGTTGTAGCCCTCGACGCGCACCTGTGCCTGCCCGATTGAACGGCTGACCATATTATGTTCGATCGGCTCGTTTTCGGGAATTTTCGCCCACTGCATGATGTTCTTGACCCGGTCGCCGCTGAACCGGCGCATCAGGTCATCTTCCAGACTGAGGAAGAAGCGCGATTCGCCCGGATCGCCCTGACGACCGGAACGACCGCGAAGCTGGTTGTCGATGCGCCGCGCCTCGTGACGCTCCGTGCCGAGGACGAACAAACCGCCCGCCTCGATCACCTTCTTGCGGTCGGGCGCGATTTCGGCTGCCACTTCAGCGACAAGCTTCTTGAAGTCGTCCGGCGGCACTTGCAGAATGTCCGTCCCCTGCTTGCGCAGACGATCGCGCGCCAAGCCTTCGGGGTTGCCGCCGAGCAGGATGTCGACGCCGCGCCCTGCCATGTTGGTGGCGATCGTCACCGCGCCGGGACGCCCCGCCTGCGTAATGATGTCGGCTTCGCGCTCGTGCTGCTTGGCGTTGAGGACTTCGTGCTTAATCCCCGCGCGCGACAGCATCTTGCTCAAGCGCTCAGACGTCTCGATGGCGACAGTACCAACGAGGACGGGCTGCCCTGCCTGCTGCCTGTGTTTGATCTCCTCGACCACCGCCTTAAACTTCGCCTCTTCGGTCGCGTAGATCAGGTCTTCCCAATCTTTACGCACCATCGGACGGTGCGTCGGGATGGCGACGACTTCGAGGTTGTAGATTTTCTCAAACTCTTCGGCTTCGGTCAGCGCCGTACCGGTCATGCCGGCGAGCTTGTTATACATGCGGAAGAAGTTCTGGAAGGTGATCGTCGCGAGCGTCATATTCTCGCGCCGCACCTGAACGCCTTCCTTCGCCTCAATTGCCTGATGCAAGCCTTCGGAGAAGCGGCGACCATACATCATGCGCCCCGTGAACTCGTCGACGATGATCACCTGCCCGTCCTGCACGACGTATTCTTTATCGAGGTGGTAGAGGGCGTGAGCGCGCAGCGAATTATCGAGGTACGGGATCATATCGGCGTGTTCGGGGTGGTAAAGCTGGTCGATGCCGAGGATGCGTTCAACCTTCTCAATGCCCGCGTCCGTCAGGTAGGCGATGCGGTCTTTCAGGTCGATGATGTAATCGCCATCCGGCTCTTCGTTTTCGATACTGTCTTCCGAACTTGGCTTCAGGCGGCGGACGATGTCGGCGAAGCGCTTGTACAGGTCGGACGGCTCATCGGCGGAACCGGAAATGATCAACGGCGTGCGCGCCTCGTCGATTAGGATGTTGTCAACCTCGTCGACAATGGCGAAGTTCAGCTCGCGCTGGGCAAGCTGGCTGGTTTCGATGACCATGTTGTCGCGCAGGTAATCAAATCCAAACTCGTTATTCGTGCCGTAGGTGATGTCGGCGTGATAGGCTTCGCGGCGCTGGACGGGGCGCAGATTCTGCAAGCGCGCGTCTTCAGATGGGTAATTCGGGTCAAACAGGAACGACCCGGCGTTCGGATCGCCGGTGCCGCTGTTCTGGATGACGCCGACGCTCAAGCCGAGGAAATGGTAGACCGGACCCATCGTCTGAACGCCGACCTTGCTCAGGTAGTCGTTCGGCGTCACCAGATGCGCGCCGCGCCCCTCTAGGGCGTTGAGGTACAGCGGCAGCGTGGCGACGAGCGTCTTGCCTTCACCGGTCTTCATTTCGGCGATCTTGCCCTCGTGGAGCACCATGCCGCCGATCATCTGCACGTCGTAGTGGCGCAAGCCGATCGTTCGCACCGCCGCTTCGCGCACGACGGCGAACGCTTCCGTCAGCAGATCGTCGAGCGTTTCGCCGTCGGCAAGCCGCCGCTTGAATTCGGCGGTCTTCTCGCGCAGCGCATCGTCGCTCAACTTCTGCATCGCAGGTTCGAACGTGTTAATGCGTTCGGCTACCTCCCGGTATTGCCCTAAAGCGCGGGCGACGGGATCACCCACGACTTTCTTCAGCAAATTTGAGAACATACCAGCCTCAATTGATGGGTTTTCGTTCGTCAGAGCAGGAATTATAGCACACCCACATCAAGAACTGGTTAGAAATTTCCTTCTACGCTACATTCGCCTTAATGAACGACTGATGCAACGGGTGGAGCAAAATGGAATATCGCAATTAGGGACGTACCGGGTTGAAGGTCAGCGCCTTGTGTTTGGGAGCGATGACGTTCGGCTGGTCTGCCGACGAACCGACGTCATTCGCCATCATGGACGCCGCTGTCGACGGCGGCATCAACTTCTTCGACACGGCGGACGTTTACTCGCGCTGGATTGGGAATAACAAGGGCGGCGAGTCGGAGACGATCATCGGCAAGTGGCTCAAGGGCAAGCCACGCCACGAGGTGATCATCGCGACCAAAGTGCGCGGGCGCATGTGGGACGGCGTCAACGGCGAGGGCTTGAGCCGCGTTCACATCCTCAAGGCGGTCGAGGACAGCCTGCGCCGCCTGCAAACCGACTACATCGACCTGTA
>JAEVZT010000566.1 GCA_023392115.1 Chloroflexota bacterium | reverse complement strand
GGGCAGTACAGGCGTAGAGCCATGGCGAAAACGCCTGCACATGAATGACGGCGACGCCGGCGGCAACGCGCAGGACGAAACCAGCGGTTACCGAGAGCACGTCAAGGATGACGACGTGCTTGAGGTGGAAGCTGTAGAGCAGGTGCAAGATTAGGTAGGCGAGCAGGATGATTGCAAAACCGGTGTTGAGGGTGAAAGCAACGCCGATGACGACGATCAGCAGGACGATCGCGGCGGCGATCGCGATCGGAATCGGGAGCTGACCCGACGGGATAGCGCGCAGGCGCTTCTTCGGGTGTTTGCGGTCGCTCTCGATATCGACAATGTCGTTGATGATGTAGATCGCGCTCGACAACAGGCACAGCAGCACAAAGCTGGCGCTGACGCGCAGGAACGAGTCCGGCATAAACAACTGCCCGTCAAAAACAAGCCCCGCGTAGACGATGGCGTTTTTCGTCCACTGCTTCGGGCGTATGGTGCGTATCAAGCCGATCAACGCTTGCAATCCATTCCCCTATCTGCGGCGCGGCAGCATCAACTTACCGGCGAATTATAACAGACGACTGCGGGCAGCTATAATAGAGGCGTTTGGCGCTTCGGAGAGGATAACCGTCGTGATAGGACAGGCGACCGCGAAGGCGAGTCCGAATATCGCATTTATCAAATACTGGGGCAACCGCGACGATCAACTGCGCTTGCCCGCCAACCCATCGTTGAGCATGAATCTCGGCGGGTTGTACGCGGAGACGGTCGTCTCGTGGCTTGAGGCGGGCGGGGGCGACAGCTTTAGACTCAACGGGCGTGACGAGCGAGGCGCGGCGCTTGAGCGCGTATCAGCGCACCTCGATGCGCTGCGTCGGCGGCTTGGCGTGGACTCGCCCGCGCGCGTCGAGTCGAGCAATAATTTCCCGACCGGCGCAGGAATCGCGTCTTCGGCGGCGGCATTTGCCGCGCTGACGGTTGCCGCGGTCGCGGCGGCAGGGGCGACGCTGTCGGAACGCGAACTGACGACGCTCGCTCGCCTCGGTTCCGGGTCGGCGGCGCGTTCCGTGCCGACCGGATTCGTCGAATGGCACGCGGCGGACACACACGAAGGGTCATATGCCGAGAGTATTGCCGAGCCCGATGCGTGGGAACTTGTCGATGTGATCGCCGTCGTCAGCAGGGAACACAAGCCCGTCGGGTCGAGCGCCGGACATCGTTCCGCCAACACGAGCGACTTGCAGGCGGCGCGCGTAGCCGGGGCAGAGGCACGATTGGAAACCTGCAAACAGGCAGTCCTTGATCGGGACTTCGCGGCGTTCGCCGAAGTCGTCGAACACGACAGCAACCTGATGCACGCCGTCATGATGACGAGCCGTCCGCCGCTGTTCTACTGGCTGCCGCCGACACTGACGATCATGGACTCCGTTCGCCGCTGGCGCGCCGAAGGCTTACAGGTGTGTTACACGCTCGACGCGGGACCGAACGTCCACTGTATTTGCGCTAGATCAGACGCTGAAGAGGTAAGTAACCGGCTGCACGCGCTGTCTGAAATACTGGATGTGCTTCACGCGCCGCCCGGCGCGAACGCGACCGTGATCAGCGTAAATATTCCATAAGTGTTCGGCTGCCACGCTTGATAAGGCAAGCTGAAGGCGCGTATAATGCGATCATAGTCCTCTGGTGACGTTTCTCACCCTCAGTCCACGATATAACAAAGGCTCACTGGATGTTGGATTTTCTACTAGGTAACGATGCGCTGTCGGCAATCGTGGCGTTTATACTGGTTTTGATTCCGGCTGTCCTGATCCATGAGTTAGGACACTTCCTCGCGGCAAAGGCGGTCGGAATCACGATTCTTGAGTTCGGCATCGGCATGCCGCCGCGCATGGTTAAGTTATTCACTTGGCGCGGTACCGACTACACGCTGAACTGGCTGCCGCTCGGCGGCTTCGTGCGCCCGCTCGGCGAGGACATTGTCAGCCAGAAGGGCGATGACGCAGTGGCAGTTGATCGCCTCGACGCTGAGCAGCGTGGATTCACGCGGACGATGTCGGTCAATGAGGCGAAGCCGCTGCCGCGCATCCTATTCTTTTCCGCCGGGGCGATCGCCAATTTCATCATGGCGTTCATCCTGTTCATCGTTATCGCGATGATGGGTGTGCCGCAGGTGACCGGCGGGCTTGTCGGCGTGCTCGGCGTCGAGCAGGAGTCGGCGCTGGCGACCGCGGGGTTGCAGTCCGGCGACGTGATCGAGACGATCAACGGCGAGACGTTCGTCGACAGCGTTGACCTGATGAGCCGACTGTATTCGCTTGATGGTGAAATGGTCACGCTGGGCGTGCGACGTGAGGGCGTAGAAGAACCGGTTGAACTGACGTTCACGCCTGACATCGGCGAAGCTCAGCCAGAAGCGATCTTTCACCCGCTGATCGTCACCGTCGCCGAAGGCGCGCCGGCGGATCAAGCCGGACTCGAAGGCGGCGATCTTGTGGTCGCCTTCAACGGCGAACCGATCAACAGCATCGAAGCACTGCAAGAGACGACGAACGCACATCTGGACGAGGAAGTCACGCTGACGGTTCTGCGCGGCGATGAGGAGCTTGACGTGACGTTGATGCCGCGCAGCACTCCTCCGGCAGGTGAAGGCGCGATGGGTATCGGCATTAACACGGCTGCGCGTAACCCCGATCTCGGCGTTGCTTATCATGACGGCGCACAGACAGTCCTTGTGCCGCTGTCATTCGGCGATGCCGTATCGTCCAGCCTGAACCGCATCGGCACGGTTATCAGCACGATCGCAAGCATTCCGGCAGAGCTAATTCGCGGGACTGCCGACCCCGACTCGCTGCGGCTGACAAGCCCGTTGGGCATCAGTCAAGCGGGCGCTGTCTTCTTGCAAGAGAGTATCGAGCAGAACCAACCGGCGATCATCCTCGAATTCATGGCGCTGATCAGTCTCGCGCTCGGGTTGACCAACTTGCTGCCTATTCCGGCGCTTGACGGCGGGCGTATCCTGTTCGTATTGATTGAACTGGTTCGCGGGCGTCCGATCTCGCCCGAACGCGAAGGCGTCGTACATTTCGTCGGTCTGGCGCTGCTGCTGTCGTTGATGGTGGTGGTGCTTCTAAACGATATTGCCAATCCGCTGACGGATTTACTGAGGTAGGGGAATGGATTACGATTTCGACGAGGGTATGGAGCGCGAACAGCCCGATCTTGAGACGACGCTCAATGCGCTGGTCGCCGGTGAAGCGGAAGAGGGAATGAGTTCGGTCGTCTATTACGGGCTGTCGGGCTTGCAAGAGGCGAGCGTGTCGCAGTTCACGACCGTGTGGGACAGTCTGTCGCCTGAATACCGGCGCAGGGTGGTTCGCGATCTTGCGGATGTCGGTGAGACAAATTTCGACCTCGACTACCGTACCATTGGCTGGCTGGCGCTCCTCGACGCGGACGCCGGCGTTCGTGAGGCGGCGATCGATCTGCTGTGGGAAGACGACACAATCCCGTTGATGGATCGCCTGATACAGGT
>JAEVZT010000504.1 GCA_023392115.1 Chloroflexota bacterium | reverse complement strand
TTCCTTACCGCGCAGGATCATGAGCGTGTTAAAACGCTCCTCGACGCGCCGCGTCGCATTGTAGGCGCGGCTGTCACTGCTGATCGTGCCGGAGAATATGCGGAAGTAGTTAAGCGTGCCGACGAAGCGGTCGTTGCTGGTCTTGAAGACATAGGCTGCCAGCGGACCCGAGTCGGACTGTGGGGCGTAGAGGAAGGTTTTCTCGCCGTCCGGCGCGATCACCTGCACGCGCCGTTCCGTCGGCGGCGCGACGTAGACGACCATCGCTTCGAGCAGCGGGATTGTGCCGACGTTCTTCGCGCCCGACGTGACAAACACCGGGACGGTCTTGAGATAAGCGTCGCGAGCGGCTTTACGCATGCCTTCGCGGATTTCTTCATTCGACAGGTCGCCATCGGCGAAATACTTCTCGATCAGCTTGTCGTCAGCTTCCGCCGCTGCTTCGACTAGTACCGTGTGCGCAGCCGCAGCCGCGTCCGCCACCTCGGCGGGCATGTCGGAGCGATCGGTGCCAGCGCCCATGTAGGCTTTCATCGTGACAAGGTTGACAACGCCCTTGAAGTTGGCTTCTTCGCCAACCGGGATCATCACCGGGACGAACTTGTAATCCGGGAAGCTCTCGCGCAGGCTGTCCATTGTGCGCTCGTAGCTGGCGTTCTCGCGGTCGAGCTTGTTGATGACGACGATGATCGGCTGCTGGTACGCCTGAGCGTACTCCCATGCCAGCTCAGTGCCAACCTCGACGCCCGACACGGCATCAACGACCACGATCACCGAGTCGGCGACGCGGATGGCATTCTTCACTTCACCCTGAAAATCGGTATAACCGGGGGTATCGAGCAGGTTGATCTTGTGCTCATTGAACTCAACCGGGATAAGCGACGTGGAGAGCGAAATCCCACGATCCTTTTCCTCATCTTCCCAGTCGGACGCCGTATTTTTCTCTTCGACGCGCCCCATGCGCGAAATTGCGCCGGTATTAAAAAGCAGCGCTTCGACTAAAGTCGTCTTGCCGCTGCCCTGATGACCGACAAGGGCGACATTGCGCAGTTTATCACTGGTATACTCTCTCATAACGAGCGACTCCTGGAAAGAAACCGTAGTTTTGCCCCGAATCAAGGGGCGTGACGCTTAGACGTTCCCGCGATTTTAAGACGGTGCTAAGGGATTGTCAAAAGTCATTCATCTTCATTTCAATGTGAAGATCGTCGCGCCAACTGCGCCCAAGAGGCGGCACTTTTCCGCGAACGCTCATTAAAACCTCAATTGACGACGCGCCGATGATCGCTTAGAGTCATACTATCGCAGGTTGTACATGGTGGAGGTTAACCCATGATCTATATGCCGCGTGAAGAAGGTCAGGGCTTGGTTGAATACGCTCTGATCCTCGTGCTGGTCGCCGTCGTCGTCATCGTCATTCTGGCGCTGCTCGGACCCGCGATTGGTAACATCTTCTCCAACATCGTCAACACGCTCTAATCATCCCATTCATCACTACCGTTCTTCATCGAAAGACCCTGCGACTTGCAGGGTCTTTCAATTTCTAGGGCATGGGGAGTCACTCGTTCACGGTTAGCGAAGGTACGCCCTACTGTGAACTGTCAACGCTTTTACTCCGTCGACGTCTCCTTGACGGTTTCATACAGTTCGAGCAAGACGCCGCCGGTGCTCTTGGGATGGACGAAAGCGTATTTTCTGCCGTCGGGACGGACGCGCGCGGTCTCAGTGATCAGCTGCGCGCCGCTGTCGGCGATCTGTTTCAGGGCGGCATCAATGTCTTCAACTTCGAGGCACAGGTGATGCAGTCCCGCGCCCTTCTTAGCGAGGTACTTGGCAACGCCGCTGGCTTCGGTGAACGGCGCGATCAGCTCAACCTCGCCCTCGCCGACGGGCAGGAAGGCGATGTCGACTTCTTCGCCCTCATTGTGCTCGACATGATGCAGCGGCAGACCGAGCGCATCCTGCCAGAATTTCAGCGCCGTCTGAACGTCTTCGACGACCACGGCAACGTGATTGATCTTGATTGGAGGCATCAGGAGAAAGCCTTTCTCTTGCATGGGTGTGCTTCGGCGCGCCCATGCCCTACAGGAAGAACGTCACTATCCGGCTTATTATAACCAACGGCGTTAGGATGCGGACGGTGGGTCAGGTATAATCCGGGGTGATAGATGTCATAAATTCATTTCAAAGAGGCGAAATATGGTTACCGAAGATTTTGCCGGACTACTACTCATTCCCCCGATCACTGACGAACATGAAAGCCTGCGCAAAGCCGTCCGCGACTTCGCCCGCAAAGAGATCGCACCGATCGCACCGGAGTTCGACGAGAGCGGCGATTTTCCGCTGGATACGGTCAAGAAAATGGGCGCGCTCGGCTTGATGGGCATCGAAGTGCCGGAAGAATACGGCGGCGCGGGCATGGACACGCTCGCCTACGCGCTGACGATGATCGAGGTCGCGCGGGCGGACGCCAGCCACAGCACGATCGTCAGCGTCAATAATTCGCTCTACTGCCACGCGATCCTCAAATTCGGCACCGAAGAACAGAAGCAGAAATTCCTCGTGCCGGTCGCGAGCGGCGAGAAGATCGGCGCGTACAGCCTGACCGAGCCGATGTCGGGCAGCGACGCCGGGACGATGCAGAGTCGCGCCATCCTCAGCGACGCCGGCACGCACTACATCATCAACGGGCGCAAAAGCTGGGTGACGAGCGGTCCGGTCGCCGATGTCGTCATCCTGTTCACGATGACCGAGCCGGAAAAGAAGCACAAGGGTATCACCGCCTTTTTGATCGAAGCCGACAAGCCGGGGTTCATTCGCGGCAAGAAAGAGCCGAAACTCGGCATCCGCGCCAGCGCGACGAGCGAGATCGTCTATGAGAATTACGAATGCCCCGTTGAAAACGTGCTCGGGCAGTCGGGCGAGGGCTTTAAGATCGCCATGGCGGTGCTTGACGCCGGGCGCATCGGCATCGCATCGCAGGCGCTCGGCATCGCCGAGGCTGCTTATGAAGCCTCGGTGCAGTACGCGCGCGAGCGACAGGCGTTCGGCGCTCCGATCGGGCAGCTTCAGATGATTCAGCAGAAGATCGCCGACATGAAGACGCGCATCGAAGCCAGCCGCCTGCTGATCTTCAGCGCGTGCGCCGCGAAAGAACGGAGCAAGAAAACCGGCGAGCGCTACACGCTCGAAGCGAGCATGGCGAAGCTGTTCGCGAGCGAAACGGCGATGTTCGTCACCGACGAAGCCGTACAAATTCACGGCGGTATGGGCTACAGCAAAGAGTTCCCTGTCGAGCGCTACTACCGCGACGCCCGCATCACGCGGATTTACGAAGGGACAAGCGAGATTCAGCGCATGGTCATCGCGCGCGCTGAGTTGGGGCTGCGCTGATGCGCGCGGCGGTGTTCTACGAGCATGGCGCGCCTGAGGTGATTCAAGTCGCCGACGACCTGCCCGTGCCGCAGCCCGGCGCGGGACAGGTGCGCGTCCAAATGAAAGCGGCGGCGCTCAATCGTCTCGACCTATGGGTGCGCGAGGGCTGGAAGGGCTTAAGTCTCGAGATGCCGCACGTCATCGGCTCGGATGGCGCGGGCATCGTCGACGCCGTCGGCGCGGGCGTGACGAGTGTCGCGCCCGGCGAC
>JAEVZT010000496.1 GCA_023392115.1 Chloroflexota bacterium | reverse complement strand
TGCACAGGTTCAAGCGGGTCGAGAAAATCTTCAACGGCGACCCTTCCGTGCTGATTGCACATGGGCGGATGATCGAAGACATGATGAACAAGGAACGCGTGACGCCGGAAGAAATCTATACCGAGATGCATAAGGCGGGTCTGGACAGGATCGAACAGGTCAAGTGGGCAATCCTCGAAGGTGATGGCAAGATCAGCATTGTGCCGGAAGCGGGCGAGGTTCATGTCACGTCGGATGCTGCAAGGAGCGCCGACGCTACCACATGAAGATCACGGTTATGTGACCGGAAGTCGGTATCACAAAATTGACAAGGCGCGGATGTATGCGCGCGAAAGTTTGGCGCATAATAGAGGGGTTGGTACGGCTCTGACGCGCTTTGTCTGGAGAAAATTGTGTTTTCATGCCGCCGCTTGATCCTCGTTTCCCTGCTTTGCATTCTTCTCTGCGGGATTGTGTCGCTGGCACAGTCGAGTGCCGTCGAAGTGACGGCGTTTCGTCCCGCCGCCCTGTACGCCGGTCCCGGTGAGACTTATACCCAATTAGGCCAACTGCGCGCGGGCGTGCCCGTGCAGGTGACCGAACGCAACGCCGTTGGCAACTGGTTGCACATCGCTCGCGAGGACGCCAATATCGACGGTTGGGTGATGACCGGCTACCTCAACCGCAACCCCGACCTGCTGTTCAGCCAGATCCCCGTCAACGATACGCTTGCCGACGCCGACCTTTCGGCGGTATCCTATCTGTCGCTCCAGCGGCTGTACGCCGCGCCGGTCATTCCCGAAGTCAGTCCGGCAATGCGCGACGTCTACGCGCGCGGCTTGGCGCTGGGCAATCACAGCAGCGTGATCACGAAGGTCGGCGACAGCCTAACCGCCGATCCGCTCTACCTGACGCCAATGTATCAGGGCGATCACGTACTTGGATCGTATGACTATTTAGACGAAACAATTGACTATTTCGGCGCGTCGATGCGCGACTTGAGCGTCGCCGCGCGCATCGGCATGACGAGTTACACGGTCGATGACCCGATGTGGCGCGACCCGTACCTGTGCGAAGCGGGCGAGTCGCCGTTGGAGTGTGAATACCGGCGCAAGCAGCCGAGCATCGCCCTGATCATGTTCGGCGGGAACGATGTGCTGCACGTCACCGACAGCCGCTTCGCCGGGCAGATGCGGTTAATTGTTGAAGAGTCGCTTGAACGCGGGATCATTCCGGTGCTGTCAACCTTCAGCTACCACCCCGACTCGCGCTATTGGTGGCAGTCGGTCAACCTGAACCTCGCCGTTGTCGAGATCGGCGAGGAATACGATGTGCCGGTGATTAATCTGTGGTCGGCGGCGCGGTCACTTCCAATGTACGGCTTGGAAGCCGACGGCACGCACATGACGCACAGCGGTTTTTATCAGCTTAAGTTTGATACCGGGCATGAGTCGTGGTACGGCGTCAGCCTGCGCAACCTGCTGTCGATCCGCATGTTGGATGAACTGCGCCGGACGCTGGAAATGGACGTTCCCGCAGCGCCAGAAGCGACCGCGACGGCGGAAGCGACGGCAGCCGCTGAAGCAACAGAATCCGCTGAAGCAACGTCGACGGCGGAAGCTACCGAGGGGGATTGAGTTTGAAACGCGTAATGATTTTCTCACTGCTGTTGATCGTCGCGCTGGCGGCGTGTGCCGGGGCGGAAGGCGGCGATCCGGCGGAAACGGTTGAACGCTACTTGCAGGCGAAAATCGAGTCGGACGCCGACGCGATGCGCCCGCTGTTGTGCAGCGAAATGGAAGCCGACCTGACGCGCGAATCGGCGTCGTTTTCCGGCATTGACGCGCGGATCGAGGGGATGGACTGCGCGCGCGAAGGCGCCTCCGATATCGTGACGTGCAGCGGCGCGATCATGGCTGTGTAAGGGACAGAGACAACCGAATTCCCGCTGACCAGCTACCGCGTCGTGCAGGAAGATGGCGAGTGGAAGTGGTGCGGAGAGGCGGAATAGTCGTGCGCCTGCTTTCGCGCGAAAATCTGTACGCCGCCGGCTTGTGCCTGCTGATCATCCTGCTGGTGGTCGTCACCAGCGAGAGCGCGCCGCAGTGGATCTATCAGGGCTTCTGATCGGTGACGCTCGACCTTGGCACGCTCGCGCTGTTCATCGTTGGCGCGCTGATTTACGGCGCGTTCGTCCCGCCGCGCTTTCGCGGTTGGGCACTGCTGGTCGCCAGCGTCGCGGCGGTCTACATCTTGCAGCCGCCGCTGCTGATCCGCTTCAGCGATTTCATCCTGCCGACGGCGACAGTCGTCTTGACGGCTGGCGGCTGGTATCTGACGCGCCAGCTGGGAACTGAGGTCTCGCGCGAAGACCGGATCGCGCTTGGCGTGATCGCCGCCGTCGTGAGCGGGCTGTCGCTGATGCGCTTCGTCGACGCCGACTTCCGCCTCACGCCGTCGCGCCCGCCCGATCCGCTGCTGGTGCTGCTGGCGCTCGCCGTGATCGCAGGGGTTGTGCTGGTCGTGGAACGCGCAGGGCGGCGTTCAAACGCCCTGCTCACCGGCGCAATCGCGGTGATCGTCCTGCTGTTCGTCGCCCTCAAGAGCGAACCGCTGGCGACTGAAGTCAGCCGCCTGTGGCGTGCTGGAACGGGGCAAGACCTCGCGCTCGCGGGCATCATCGACCTTAACTGGCTCGGCTTTTCCTACGTCGCCTTCCGCCTGATCCACACGCTGCGCGACCGTCAGAACGGCGTGCTGCCCGCGCTGACCCTGCGCGAATACGCGACTTACGTCCTGTTTTTCCCCGCCTTCGTCGCCGGACCGATCGACCGCGCCGAGCGCTTCGTCAAAGACTTTCGCGCCCTGCCCGAAAAGCTCGGCTTGGACGCGGCGCGCTACGTCGACGGCGGAACGCGGATCGCGCTTGGCGTCTTCAAGAAATTCGTCATCGCCGACAGTCTGGCGCTTGGTCTGGCGCTCAACCCCGTCACCGCCGATCAAGCCGAGTCGGGGCTGGCGCTGTGGCTGCTGCTCTACGGCTACGCGCTGCGGCTGTATTTCGACTTCAGCGGCTATACCGACATCGCCATCGGCATCGGCATCCTGTTCGGTATTCGGCTGCCGGAGAACTTCAACCGCCCGTACCTCAAGACGAACATCGGCGCGTTCTGGCAGAGCTGGCACATCACCTTGAGCAACTGGGCGCGCTTCTACATCTTCTCGCAGGTGTCGCGCAGCCTGCTGACGCGCAAGCCGAAACCGTCGCCGGTGGTCGTCATGCTGATCGCGCAGATGGCAACCATGATCGTCATCGGTTTGTGGCACGGCATCGCGCTCAACTTCCTGATCTGGGGGTTGTGGCACGCGATTGGCTTGTTCGTCCACAAACAGTGGAGTGACAGGACGCGCGTCTGGTACCGGCGGCTCGGCGAAACGCCGCGACGCAAGCAGGCGTGGTCGCTGGTCGGCTGGTTTCTGACGTTCCAGTTCGTGGCGCTCGGCTGGGTGTGGTTCGTCCTGCCGGTTGAGCAGGCGTGGCGCGTCCTCGCGCGGATGTTCGGAGGATGAGCATGGAACGAGCGGAACGTTCGGCAAACTGGGGTTTCATCCTGCGCGTGATCGTCAAGGCGGCGATCCTGTTCGCCGCCTGCAACCTGATCTTCGCGCTGCTCAACCCGATCGAAGCGCTAGGGCACGTTTCCTTATAT
>JAEVZT010000412.1 GCA_023392115.1 Chloroflexota bacterium | reverse complement strand
CGAACGGGGGTCGGCTCTCAGCGCATCGATCGCACGACGCAGGAATCCATTCGCCGTTATAGCGGCGCGCGAGGTGCATGTGCGTGCCGGTCGAGAAACCACCCTCACATGACGGTCGCCCGATGCGGTCGCCGACCTGCACGATCGTTCCCGGTTGGATGCGGTCGCGCTCTGCCATGTGCAGGTAGAGGATCGTCCAGCCCGTCGTCTCGTCGCCGTCGCCGTCGAGATCAAGAATCACCGTCCCTTCGTCAGTCCGCGCGATCACGCCGGGAGCGAGCGCCGTCGCGAAGAAGTCGGAGACATAGCAGCTCGTCGTCACGGTTGCGATGTCATCGGGCGGCGCGAAATCGATCGCCGACCACGCGCTGCCACTGCCCCATGCGCCGTGCGGTCCGCCGGTGTAGTACCACGTTTCACCGCGTGGAAACGGGAACGTCAGCAGCGGCTGTTCCAGAGACGGCGGCACGAGCGGATCGATGGTGTTGGCGAATGGGTCGCCGAAGAGCGCGACGAACGTCCGGAAGAAGCCGTCACTGCTCACCTGCTGCTGCCACGTGAAATAGTCGTTGTGCAGGCTGAGCAAATGCTGAACGGCGACTGTCCCGGCGTTCAAATCGGGCGCGTAGAGGACACGAGCGCCATCCGAAAATTCGACAATACTCAGCCCGCGCAGCTTCCAGCCGTAATAGCCCACATTGAGTTGATCGGCTGCCCATGTCAATTGGCGGTACAAGCCGTTTCGGTCGAAGCCGAGCGGCGATGCCGGCGCGCCGAGCGGGTAGATGCGTACGTTCTCATCGGGGTCCGGGTTGGTCAGGAATCGTGATTTGTACTCTAGGAGCGCCAGCAGCACGCGCGCATCGACACTGTATTCCAGCGCCACCCGCTCGACAAGTTGCGCTGCCGTGAAGAATTCGCCGTTGACGATATCCGTTGCGATGCGAACGAACCCCGGCTGCTGGTTGATGAACGACTGCACGTCGAACGACGCGCTTCCGGGAGCGCGGACGAGCCGGCTGTCGGGCAGAATCTTCAACGAGCTGCCATACTCGCTCGGCGGCGCGGGCAGCCGAATCACCTGCCCCACCTCAAGCTGATCGGGATTGGGCAGATCATTAATCGCCAGCAGCGTCTCGACGCTTACACCGTTGCGAAGCGCGATGCCGGAAAGCGTGTCGCCCGGCTGCACAACGTATTCGCCGGCGGCTTCGATGCCGGGCAGCGCCCGCGTCGGGTTCGCGGTCGGGTTGATCAACGTGCCGAGCGGCGGCTGCACCGGATCAGGCGCTTGCGTCAGGGCGACCGGCGGTCGCGGTTCGCCGTCATTCGGCAGGAAGGTCGCCGTGATGACGATGACATCAGGCTGGTTTTGAACACATGCGAGAACGCTCAGCGCCAGAAAGAAGGCGCAAATCATCCATCTCTTGTTGGTTTGCATAGTCCCTAGCAGATCAGTCGAAACTCCACACGCCGAAAACACCATCGGCGATGATTAACGGAACGGCGATTGCCTGCGTTGCATCGAGCAGGCTGATTACAGGATGTCGGTCAGGCGCGATTTCGGCGTAAATGAGGTGGCGGCTGTCGGGCGACCAGACTCGGTGGCTGTACGCGAACTGATCGAAGAACGACAGCAGGTAAATCATCTCCTGCGTCGGCGTGAATGCGCTCAACTGGCGCACGCTGCCCTGAGCTACGTCCAGCACAGACCAGCGCAGGCGCGGCACTTGAGGCTGTTCCTGCTGCGCGTTCGGCTTGGCGCTGAACGAACCGGGCGTATCCTCGAACGGCGTCACATAGGCGATCGAGCGGCTATCCGGTGACCAGAAGAACGCGACGATGTTAGCTTGCGCTTGCGCTCTGGCGACCGTTCTGCCTGTTGCCGTATCGACGACAAACAACGGGCTGTCGCCATGCTTGTACGCGACGTGGCTGCCATCCGGTGACCACGCGAACCAGACGGGTCCTGTCAAACCGCTCGCCAGCGGCGTCACCACGCCGTTAGCGGCGATGACCAAGTCGGTTTCACCGCTGCCGGCAGCAGCCCCGAACAGCAAGCGATCGTCAACGGGCGACCACCCGGGCGCGGCGAACACGCCCGGCGTTTCTTCAAGCGTCTCAACAACCTCTCCGCTGCCCACGTCGAAGATGTCAATACGCTGGTTGTTGCGATGCCAGATCATGCTCTCCCCATCAGCGCTCCAGCTAAAGTAGAATGGGGCGCCTGTGCCAATCGGAATTGCGCGGGATCGCTCGCCGCTGCGAATAAGCTCGACGACGAAGCCGTTGACGCTGCTGTCTCCGAGCAGTACGGCGAGATCACGGCAGTTGTCGCCACAGTTCCGCGGCGACCAGTACGCATAGGTGAGGTTCTGACCGTCACCGGTATAGACGCTTTCAGTTTCACTGCTTTCGGCGGTCGCGATCAGGATTTCGGTCGCCGCTGCGCCGCTGCGCTCAAGGATCGTCGCGAAAAAGGCGAGCCGTCCATCGCTCGACCACGTTGGAAGCTGGTAATAGCGCAGTGTGTCACCGCTGACCCCCGCGTCAGTCGTCAGTGCCGTATGGTCTTCCTCACCTGAATCGATCGTGTAGACGTTGTAGTCCATGCCAATATAAGCGATTCGACCGGGAATGTCCGGAAGCAGGTTCGCGTCCTGCCCCGTTACAGGCTGCACCAGCCCGGCAATGAGCAGACATAATAGAGCCAAACAAGCCCTTCGCATAGAGTCCCCCTTGAGTGGAAACTTGGGCATTGTCTCACTTTGATTGTATACTAGGCGCTTGTTTATCGATATGGCTTCTGGTGAGCTATACCTCGATCTGGGAGAAAAAAGGCAATGGCATCTCGCGAGGACATTGGGAACCTCTTTCCTACGATGGTCAGCCGGTTCGACCCGCAAAAAGCGGCAGGCATCAACGCCACGATTCAGTTCGACCTGAGCGGCGACAACGGCGGGCAGTACTGGCTGCGGCTTGGCGAAGGTGGAGCGTCTTACGGAGAGGGTCAAGCGGAGAACCCGAAAATGACCCTACGCGCGAGCGCCGACGACTTTCACTCGATGCTCAGCGGCGGCATGAACCCCATGCAGGCATTCATGACTGGCAAGATCAAGATTCAGGGCGACACCAACCTCGCCCTTAAGCTCATGCCGCTCATCAACGGCTAGAATCAGAAAGCCCGTCCGACGTGTGTTCGCCGGACGGGCTGCATTACTTTCGACACAAAGTGTCAACAGCAGACGGCGTGTTGTCCACAGCAAGCACTTTGATGTACTTCCTGTAACCTGTCCACCGTCTCCTGTTCACTCCTTCACTCGTCGAACCGCATCATGTAGAACTGGTCGCCGCCAAGCGCAGCGTTACCGAGCGCGTCCTCGATAGCTTCCAGCAGTTCCTCGTCATCCTCGTTTTCAGCATCCTGAGCCAGCAGCTTCAAAACGCGAATCGCCTCGTTACCGCCAATCTCCCCGAGCGACCAGATAGCGGCTTCTTTGATTTCCCTGTCGGCGTCGAACGCGAGAGTCCGTAACTGCGGCAGCGCGCTTTCGAGTCCAATTTCACCGGCAGCGCGCGCGGCTTCAAAGCGCATCTCGAGATCTTCGCTTTCAAGCGCCTTCAAAATGTCGTCGTTCCACTGCTCATCGCACGTGCGCCCCATCGCAAAGATGGCGCTCACGCGCATCCGCTGATCTGGGTTCACCTGTGCTTCACGAATCGCGCCTGCGACAATCTCATGGCTGCTGTTAGCGATCGCCTCAAGTGCGCGCCGGCGCACGTCAATATCCTGTGCGGTGTCTGTCAGTAGGCGGATCACCGTCTCTTGGGCGCGCACCGTTTCACGCTGCGGCAGGTCTTCAAGTTCGCCGAGCAAGATGAAACGCCCCAGCGCGGACGCCGCCGCCGCTCGGACGCTGAT
>JAEVZT010000402.1 GCA_023392115.1 Chloroflexota bacterium | reverse complement strand
TCTCGAACGCGTTCGAATTCCGCGCCCTCCGCTGGCTGCTGGAAAACACGCTGACTGTGCTGGCGATTGCGATTCCCGTCGTGTTTCAACCGGAACTGCGGCGAGCGCTCGAACGACTGGGGAGGGCGGGGCTGCTGCTCAACCGCCAGCCGCACGAAACGCTGCGCGCGCGGATCATCGAGGACATCTGTCAGGCGGCGGAGAAGCTGTCAGAACGGCGTCACGGCGCGCTGATCGTGCTTGAGCGCAACGTCAGTCTGCAAGATTACATCCGCACCGGCGTTCACCTCGACAGCGAAGTGAGTCCGCAGCTTCTGCTCACGGTGTTCTGGCCTAAGACCGAACTGCACGACGGCGCGGCGATCATCGACGGATCGGGGCGCATCGCCTCGGCGGCGTCGGTGCTGCCGCTGTCGTCGAGCCGCACGATGACGACGCCCAAGCTCGGCACGCGCCATCGCGCCGCGATCGGCATGAGCGAGGTCAGCGACGCCATCTGTGTCGTCGTCTCGGAAGAAACTGGTCGCATCTCGATCACCAACGCGGGACGGCTGATTTCGCGGCTTGATCCGAAGCGGCTGCGCACGATCCTAAATGCGTTTTACGGTCCCGAATACACGCAGAATCAATCGCTGCCGCAGCGGATACGGGAAGGCGCGCGCGACCTGTTGAGTCGCCTGCGCGCAGGGCAGAAGAGCACTTAATGCGAGAAACGTTCAATTGGCGCAGTACGATTGTCAACAACCTGCTGTGGTTCCTCGGTTGTCTCGTGCTGGCGTTCATCGTCTGGATGGTCGCCGTCACGCAATCCGACCCGTTCGAGCAGTTCCGGTTATCTGAACGCGTGCCGATCCGCATCACGCCCGACGAAGGCTTGATCGTCACCAATGCGGCTGACATCACGACGACGGCGGCAATTCAGCTGCGCGCGCAGCGTTCCGTCCGCTCAACGATCGCGCCCGACGACGTGATCGCGTGGGTCGACCTCAGCGGTCGTGGTCCCGGCGAGTATACAGTCCCGCTTCAGTACCGGGTTGTACCGGAGCGCAACGCTTTTGTGACGGGCATTACGCCGCGTCAGCTGACCGTCAGGCTCGAACTCGAGCAATCGAAACTCGTGCCGGTGCGCGATGTCGTCACCAGTGAACCGGCGCTCGCCTATACGCTCAACGAGATCGAATTTGACGCGCGACAGGTCACCGTGACGGGACCACAGAGTCGGGGGTCGCAGGTGGTCGAGGTACAAGTGCCGCTTGACCTTGCCGGAATGCGAGTCGCGTTTGAAGACGACGTCCGCCCGATCGCTGTCGACGTTGACGGCAATACAGTAGCGAACGTTACGCTTGAACCGTCGACGGTTCACATCACCGTCGACATCCAGCCGCGCGCCGACGTGCGCGAGGTGCGCGTCCAACCAAACGTCGTGGGCGAACTGCCGGAAGGCTACGTATTGACGGGCTTGTTCGAGTACGAGCCGAATGTCGTCGTCGTCAGCGGTCCAACAGAAGTGATCGACGATCTTCCCGGCACGTTCTTTACAGCGCCGATCGACTTGTCGGAGCGCAGAAGCAGTTTCGAGGTCAACATCCCCGTTGAACTCCCCGATCCGCGCATTGTCGTCATCACCGGCGGGGTGATCAACGTCCAAGTCGGCGTGCAGGCGCAGACGACGACGCACCAATACGACCGCGTGGCGGTGAACGTTATCGGTCAGCGCGCGGGGCTGAATTACGAACTGGCGACAAACGAGGTCACCGTCCTCATCACGGGTCCGCAGCCGGTACTGGCGGATTTGGAGCAGGGGGATGTGACGGCTCTGGTAGACGTGAGCCAGTTCAGCACACCGGGTGTTTACCAGCTCACGCCATCGGCATCCATTGGCAGCGGTCAGTCGGCGGTCAGCATCCAAGTGCTGCCGGAACAGATTGACGTCGAGGTCAGCGTCTCCGGTGTGACACCTGAAGTCACATCGGAGAGGTGAATCGATGTAAATCCCTCACCCGCTTACCAAGCGAGCTGGGTGAGAGGCTGCCGCATATTCTCCCTTATGCCGCACGCGCCAATTTGATAGAATCGGTGTAATTCTAATCGAGAGGTACGAGCATGGCGCGCAAACCGCTTATCGCTCTGGTCGGCAGACCGAATGTCGGCAAAAGCACATTATTCAACCGTCTGATCGGCGAACGACTCGCCGTGACCGACGATATTCCCGGCACGACGCGTGACCGGCTGGTCGGCGAGTCCGAATGGCGTGGGATCGTGTTTCAAGTCGTGGATACCGGCGGCATTGAGGTCTATCAGCCGAAGGGGGGGCGCGACGAGTCGCCGCTGGCTGAAGGCAGCGCCGAATTCGTTCCACAAATTCAGTCACAAGCGTTGATGGCAGTCGAGAGCGCCGATGTTATTATCCTGCTCGTTGACTCGATCCCCGGTTTGCCCGCCGCGGACGAGGAAGTTGCCGAAATCTTGCGCCGGACGAAGAAGCCTGTGATCGTCGCCGCCAACAAAGCCGATCACATCAGCCGCGAACAGGACGCCTTCGAGTTCTACGCACTCGGCTTGGGCGAAGTCGTGCCGATCAGCGCGATTCACGGCGGCGGCGTTGGCGATTTGCTCGACGCGGTTGTTGACGCGCTCGGCGATCAGGAAGCCGTTGCGACGCTCGAAAGCGAGGAAGCAGACGACGATCACATGAAGATTGCTATCGTCGGGCGACCCAACGTCGGCAAGAGCAGCCTGCTCAACCGCTTGCTCGGCGAAGATCGCGTGATTGTCAGCCCGGTCGCCGGGACGACGCGCGACGCGATCGACATTGACATCAAGTATCATGGCGAGCGCGTGACGCTGATCGACACCGCTGGCATGCGCAAGCGCGGCAAGATCGAGCCGGGGGTTGAGAAGTTCAGCGTGCTGCGCGCGCTCAAGGCGATGGAGCGCGCCGACGTCGTCCTGCTGATGCTCGACGCGACGACGGGGATCACTGAGCAGGACTTACACATCGGCGGGTTCGTTCAGGAAGCCTTTCGCAGCGTCGTCATCGTCGTCAACAAGTGGGACGCCGTCGACAAGACGAGCGGGACGATGGTCGAATTCGAACGAACGCTACGCGAGAGGTTCGACTTCCTGTCTTATGCGCCGGTGATCTACATCAGCGCGCTCACCGGACAGCGGATTCACACGGTGCTGGACACCGCCAAACAGGTGTGGGAAGCGCGTCACTTCCGCATCCCAACGCGCGAGTTGAATGAACTCATTCGGCGCGCGTACCAAGAACACACGCCACCGGTGCGCGGCACGCGGCGTTTGAAGATACTCTACGCGTCACAGGTGCGGATCGATCCGCCGCTGATGCTGTTTCACGTCAATGACCCGAAGCTCGTCCATTTCACCTACCGCCGCTATCTGGAGAACCGCATCCGCGCGGAATATCCATTCGCCGGCACGCCGATTCGCATGAGTTTCCGCTCCCGCGATGGTATGCAAGAGAAGGACTAACACCATTAGAGTTTCGCTAACGGGTCTGAATCCGGATTGTTCGGGGGGATAAGCGGGTCTATAATTAGAGTTGATCGATTGCTTACGAAATGAGTGGATGCTTTGCAGCACCTGCCGACGCATGTCGATGCACTCCCACGTCCCCGACTGCAACACCGAGGTTTCTCCCGATTTGCCCGTGAAATCATCGAAACCATTGCTCTGGTGACGATTATTTACTCGCTCGTCAACCTCGCATCGGCGCGGTTCATCGTCGATGGCGCGAGCATGCAGCCGAACTTTGCAACCGGTCAGTATTTGATCGTTAGCCGTCTGAATTATCTCTTCGGCGAACCGGAGCGCGGGGATATTGTCGTCTTTCACTACCCACGCAACCCGAACGAGGATTACATCAAGCGGGTGATCGGCGTGCCGGGGGATACGGTCGAGTTACGTGATACCTTTGTTTACATCAATGGCGAACGTTTGGAAGAACCCTACATCAACGAGCCGTGTACGCCGCAGCACTGCCGCGATCGCGTGGTCACGCTCGGCGCTGATGAGTTCTTCGTCATGGGCGACAACCGCAATCACAGCAGCGACTCGCGCTCGTTCGGCGCGGTGCATCGCCGCTTCATTGTCGGCGAGGCGTTCGCTCGCTATTGGCCCCCGTCTGACTGGGGAATCGTCACGCGCGTCGCCTACCCGGAGGAAAATTGACTGGCATGATCGTTGAAGCACCGAGCGCGCGTCCGAAACTGCAACAATCAGGCTTTCTGCGCGAAGTCGTTGAAACAATCATCCTCATCGGGCTGTTTTACACGCTCGTCAATCTGGTGTCCGTCCGGTTCTTTATCGAGGGACCGAGCATGCAGCCCAACTTCTGGGCGGGGCAGTTTCTCGTCGTCAGCCGGGTGCATTATCTGGTCGGCGAACCGGAACGCGGCGACATTATCGTCTTCGATCCGCCCGGTGATGACGACCAAGCCGACGATCCGCTGCTTATCAAGCGGTTGATCGGCGTGCCCGGTGACATGATCGAGATCGTCGACGGTCAGGTTTACATCAACGGCGAGCCTCTCGACGAGCCGTATTTAAAGGAACGCTGTCGAACGAGCAGCTGCCTGAACAGCAGTTGGCAGCTTGGCTCGAACGAGTATTTCATGATGGGCGATAACCGCAACGACAGCCGCGACTCGCGCGTGTTTGGTCCTGTCGAACGCGAGCGCATCATTGGCGAAGCGATTATTCGGTATTGGCCGCCTGCTGACTGGGGGATTGTAACGAGGTATCTCTTTCCCCAGCAGTAGTATTCAGTACGGAGGGAGTACGATGTCTGATACAGCAGCCCCTTCTTGCCCTCGCTGCCAGATAGGTCATCTGCAATCGGCAAAAGCGACCTACAGCTATGTGCATAACGCGCTGTTTCTGAGCGTGCCGAACATGCCTGCTTGGAAGTGCG
>JAEVZT010000354.1 GCA_023392115.1 Chloroflexota bacterium | reverse complement strand
TGGCGTCGGCGTGGTGCTGCCTTGCCCCTGAAAGACGGCGTTGACGGGCAGGTTCTCCGCCGGAGTCCACGACGACTGCGCCGCCGGCGCTTCCGGCTGGCAGGCGGCGGCGAACAGCAGCCCGACGATCAAGAGGGTGACAATGGGGAATAGGCGCTTCACAACATCAACCTCGAAATTATCTCGACGAGTACCACGCACGAACAAAAACAGGAGTGCTTGCACGGCACTCCTGCTATTTTACCTGATCTGTCATCAGAACGTCGCCCGCAGCCGTTCGACCAGTTCGCGCTGTTCGTCCGTCAGGCGTTCGGGGACGGTGATCACGATGCGCGCGTACAGGTCGCCGTGCTTGTCCTTCTGGCGCAGCGCCGGCATCCCTTTACCGCTCAGGCGGAACTTGCGCCCGGACTGCGTCCCCGCCGGAATCTTGAGCTTGAGCGGACGCCCGAACGTTGGTACTTCGGCTTCGCCGCCGAGCATCGCCGTGAACATATCGACTTTGACGTCAACCGTCAGGTCGTCGCCGTCACGCTGGAACTGCGGGTCAGGCTCGACGCGCACGATCAAATACAGGTCGCCCGGTCTGCCGCCGTTGTAACCCGGCTCGCCTTCGCCCGCCAGCCTGACGCGCGTCCCGTTGGTCGCCCCGGCGGGGATGTTGACGCGCACCGTCCGGTCGCCCTTGGTGATCAGGCGGGTTGTGCCTTCATACGCCTCGCGCAGGCTGATGGCGACTTCCTGCTCAATGTCGCTGCCGTCGCTGCGCGTCGAAAAGCCGCCGAACGGATCAGCGCCGCGCGTCCCTGTCCGCGACCGCCCGCCGAAGATCGAGCTGAACAGGTCGCTCAGGTCGCCCATGTCGACGTTCGAGGTGCTGTAGGTGAACGGTCCCTGACCGCCGGCGGCGTTCCCCCACGCCTGCTGCGGGTTGACGGTGCCGAAGCGGTCATAAGTCGAACGCTTCTCTTTGTCGCTTAAGACCTCATACGCCTCGTTGATCTCCTTGAAGCGCGCTTCGGCGTTCGGATCGTCGCGGTTGGCGTCGGGGTGATATTTCTTCGCAAGGCGTCGAAACGCCTGTTTGATGTCTTTTTCACTGGCGTCGCGTTTGACGCCGAGAATGTCATAGTAATCCTTGGGCATAGGTCGTCATCGTCTCTCTGATGTTATGAGAACTTTTGTTTGAGTCCCTCTTACTAGGGTATACCCAGCGGCGGGGGGAGTCAACAGTATGTCAACATTTCTTACGAAGATTTTACGCTTCGTTATTCATGTCTTTTTCGACGAGGATGCAGCCGGCGACGCCATGTCCGACGACGCGGCGCTCGCCGTCGACAACCGTGGTGATCGGTCCTTCGAACGGGTCAATGCCGACGACCTCGATACGCGAATCGAGGTGGAAACCGCGATCGAGGATGTGCTGGAGCATTTCGGCGTCGTTGGTCTTGAGGCGTGATACCGTCCCGCTGTCGCCTTCGACCAGATCCGACAGCGGCAGCAGATGGCGCGAGGGCAGCAGCGTCCCGTCCGCCATCGGGATCGGATCGCCGTGCGGGTCGAAGTCAGGGTCGCCGAGCTTGTGCGCGAGCGCCTCGACAAAGCGGTCGGACACGGCGTGTTCGAGCCGTTCGGCTTCGTCGTGGACTTCGTGCAGTTCATAGCCAAGCTCGCGGACGAGGTACAGCTCAATCAGCCGGTGGCGGCGGATGACCTTGAGCGCGACTTCTTCGCCGACGGGCGTCAGCACCACGCCCTGATACTTCTGATAATCCACAAGCCCGGCGGCGACCAGCCGCTGCGCCATATCTGTCACCGACGGCGCGGTGATATTCAGCACGTCGCGCAGCGTATTGGTCGACACGCGCTCGCTTCCCTGCTGGAGCGCGTAGACAGCTTTGAGGAAGTTCTCGACCGACGGCGAATGTGGGCTGCTCTTGCTCATACCTGCTTCCAGACTCAACCTTTCCACCCGGATTCTAGCACATTTGCCGACCGCTCCCTATAATCTGCCGTAAAACGTCCTTATTTTGCGCTCAACTACCTTTGAGGACACCTCATCATGGATCGCCTGCAAGAGATCAACCACAAGCACGAACAACTGCGCCAGCTTCTGCACGCGCGCGGCGCTGAAACGCTGTGGCTTCAGCGGACGAATAACATTTCGTGGATCACAGCCGGCGCGAACCCCGCTATCCCGACAGACAGCGAAACCGCGCCCTACAGCGTGATCGTGACCGCCGACAGGCGCGCGATCGTCACCGACAACATTGAACTGCCGCGCCTGCGCAGTGAGGAACGGTTCGAAGACCTCGGCTTCGAGTTTGCCGCCTCGCCGTGGTACGCCAGCCAGCCGCCGTCGATGCCACATATGATCAGCGACATCGACGCGGCGGTCGACGCCGAACTGCAAAAGCTGCGTTCAGTCCTTTCCGAACCGGAACAGATGCGTTTCCGCGCGCTCGGCTTTGACGCCGCCGCCGCGCTCGAAGAAGCGATCTTCGCCGTTAAACCGGGCGATACCGAATGGGAAATCGGCGCGCGCCTCGACGCTGCCTGCCGCAAGCGCGGCGGAATCGCCACGGTCAACCTCGTGGCAACCGACGAGCGCATCTTGCAGTTCCGCCACCCGTACATCACCGACAAGCCGCTCGTCCGCTACGCTATGATCGTCGTCTGCATGCGCCGCGGCGGCTTGGTCGTCGCCGGGACTCGGCTGGCGCACTTCGGGGCGCTGCCCGCCGACCTGCGCGAGAAGCTGCACAAGGTCGCGGCAATCGACGCGGCGGTGATGGTCGCCAGCCGACCGGGGCGGACGCTCGGCGAGGTGTTCGCCGACATCCAGCAGGCATACGCCGATCAGGGCGAGGCGGATCAGTGGCAGAACCATCATCAGGGCGGGACGATTGCCTATAAGTCGCGCGAAATCATCGCCACGCCCGGCGACCCGACGCTGATCGAGGTTGGACATGCCTTCGCGTGGAATCCGTCAATCGTCGGCTGCAAGTCGGAAGACACGATCCTGCTCGGCGCGAACAGCTTCGAGGTCGTCACGCAGACGTCGCCGGACTTCCCGACGATCGAGGTCGAAGCCGGCGGTCAGACGGTCAAGCGCCCGGGGATTTTGGAATTATAGAGCACTACACCCCTCAACCCCGTGCGACCTCCGGTCGCCCACCCCTTCTCCCACGCAAGCGGGGAGAAGGGGAAAACCCATGCTTTGTCCCTCTCCCCGTTTACGTGGGAGAGGGA
>JAEVZT010000337.1 GCA_023392115.1 Chloroflexota bacterium | reverse complement strand
CCCCTCTCCCCGTTTACGTGGGAGAGGGGGTTGGGGGGTGAGGGGTTCCGCGTTTACTACGTCTCGCGGCGGATCAGGCGACCGACGACGATCAGGATGACCGCGCCGATCACGCCGACGATGATGCTGCCGATCAAGCCTTGATCGAGGTTCGGCTGACCGAGCAGCCGGAACAGCAGGCTGCCGATGATGCCGCCGCCCAAGCCGAGCGCGATGTTGCCGCGCGCGCCGTAGCCGCGCCCCTGCAAGAGCTGCCCCGCCAGCCAGCCGATCACCGCCCAGATCAACAGCGAGATGATCAGCCCGCCGATGCCGCCGATCACGCCGGCTGCAAGGCTGATCAGGATGTAGACGACGATCAGGAAGAGGATTAACGCAAGTAGACCACCCATGTTCTCCGCTCCATTTCGTGAAGAGTTACCGTAACCCATATACGATTGAACACAGATCAGGGTTGCAAGATGCGCCGCGTCAGCGCGCCAGCCCGGCGAACAGCAGATCGAGCGCCAGCCGGGGGTCAATCTGCCCCGTCTTGATCTTCACGTCGTAGTCGTGGAGCGCGCGGTAGATGCGCTCAAGCTGCGGCAGGTTGAAACCGCGCGTCTGCTTCGCCAGCTTTTCGGCGACGAACGGGTGCACGCCGAGCGCCGAGGCGATCTCTTTCGGGTAACCGCCGCCGTCGAGGTGTTCCTTGGCCATCAGCAGCAGGCGAAACTGGCGGATGATCATGCCGAAGATCGAGAACACGTCTTCCTGCTGGTCGAGCAGGCGCGCGAGCAGCGCCAGCGCCGTCTTGCCGCGCCCTTCCGCCAGCGCGTCGACCATTTCAAACATGCTCGCTTCGGCGACATACGGCGTCAGCAGGGCGACGTCGGCTTCGGTGATCGGGCGCTCGCCGTCGACATACATCACCAGCTTGAGCAGTTCGTTGTCGGCGCGGCGCAAATCGCTGCCGGTGACGCCGGCGAGCGCGACCGCCGCGCGTCCCTCAATTGACACGCCGTAATGATCCTGCGCCCGCTTGACGATCCAGCCGGTGCTGTCCTTCGGGACGGTGAACTGCTTCTCGAAGCCGCGTTCGTGCGTCTGCGCCAGCTTGACGATCTTGTTCGAGTCGGACAGCTTGACCCGTTCCCAGAAGATCAGGCGCGACCAGTCGTCAAGCTGCGGCAGGGTCGTCAGCAGGGCTTCGACGGCTTTCTTGCCGGTTTCGCCCGCGCCCTTGCGCGTGATCCACGCCAGCAGGTCTTTGACGATCACCAGCCGCTTGTCTGCCAGAAACGGGTACGCCATCGCCGCGCCGAGGATGTCGCCGACGGGCGTTGACGCGCCGTCGAACTCGGCGGTGTTGAGGTCGGCGTTCGGCGACTCGCTGATCTTGGCGCGCAGCTTCTGGACTTCTTCCTCAATCCGCAGGTCGTCGTCGCCGTGAAAGACGTAGAAGGTGGGCGATGGTTTGGACACGGCGCGTTTAGCTGGAGCGGGTGACGACGCGGTGAACCGTCAGCGGCTCGCTGCTCAACGGCGTCCGCATTTCGCTGCGCTTGATGCTGATGATCTCCATGTCGGCGGGGTCGCCGTCGGTCGTGACGTATTTCTGAAGCGACAAGCCGAGCGGCTGCGAGAACAGCAGCGCCCCCATCATCAGGATCATCAGCGTCGGCAGGCGGTTCATCAGGTCGCGGCGGCTCGCGCCCATCAGGCTGAGCATCGCCGCCAGCGAGGTCATCGTGCCGGTGGTGACGAGGTTCGTGCCGCAGTTGGGGTGAATGGCGAGGTGATGCTCGCCGTCGCGCATCCGCCGCAGCGCGTCGCGGACGGCGGCTTCGACCTGTTCGGTCGGCGCTTCGCCGAGCAGGACGAAGCCCGCGTCGGTGCTGCGCCCTGCCATCCGCAGGTCTTTGATCCGGTTCGACAGCAGATGAATCGTCGCGTGTTCCAAGCCGTGGTTGCGGCGCGTGCGCCGTACCAGCGGCAGATTCAATACTGGACGGGCAAAATGGGCAAACTGTTCAACCCATGCAGTCATTGTCTTCATCCACCTCTTATTCCCGATCGCAGCATTCACTTTAACACAATTCGTTACTGATGAAAACCCGCCGCTCCGCCTACGCACGCTGCTTCAAGCGGATATTGATATACAATGTGTGCAGGACTTGCGTCACTTGAATAAAAGGAACAGTTGCAATGCAGCAAACCCGAACATTCGCAGCCCTGCTGGCAGTTCTCGCTTTGCTGGTGCTGCCGCTGACCGCCCTCGCGCAGCCCGGTTCGCCTCCCGGCAGCGGCGAAGGCACGATCCTCGCCGCCAGCGGCGCGATCGCGCTGGGGGAAACCGTCGAGGGAACGCTCAGCGAGGATGAACCCGCGATCGTGTACACGTTTGAAGGCGAAGCGGGGCAGGCGGTCACGATCACGCTGATCTCGGACGACTTCGATCCCTATCTCGTCCTCGAAGACGCCGACGGCGGCGTGCTGGACACCGACGACGACAGCGCCGGAAGCCTCGACTCGCGGATTGGTCCGTTCACGCTCCCGGCTGACGGGACGTACCGCATCGGCGCGTACAGCTTCGCGTCGTACAGCGGCGGCACGGCTGCCGAAGGCGATTTCACGCTGTCGGTCGCCGAAGTCGAACTGCTCCAGATTGAATACTCGCAGACCATCGAGGGCACGCTGACGGCGCAGGAAACCGCACACGAGTACCGCTTCACCGGGCAGTCGGGCGACGGTGTGGTCATTCGCCTGAGTTCGGACGACTTCGACTCGTACCTGAGGCTGCTCGACGAAACGGGCTTGGAACTGGCGTCGAACGACGACGGCGGCGGCAGCCTGAACTCGCTGATTGGACCCTTCAACCTCCCGGCAACGGGCACGTATGTCATTCGCGCGAGCAGCCTCGGCGGCTCGGCGACCGGCGATTACACGCTGGCGCTGGAGCGCGTCGAACTGGCGCAAATCGCCTACGGCGACGAGGTGGAAGTCGAGTTCACGCCGCAAGAACAGAGCTTCTTCTTCACCTTCGAAGGCACGGTCGGCGAGGTCGTCAACATCGAGGTTGACGGCGACGACGTGGACACGACCCTGACGCTGCAAGACCCGTACAACTATCAGGCGTTCGTCGATGAGGACAGCGGCAGCAGTTGGAATCCCGAAATCCTCGACTATGTGCTGACGCAGAGCGGCACGTACACGCTGATCCTGAGCACGACGACCGGCGCGTCGGGCACGGTGACGATGACATTCGAACGCGGGCAGCTGCCGTCACTCGACCAAGGGGCGCAGACGGTCACGTTCAGCAGCAGCCAGACGACGCGCGCGCTGGTTTTCACGGGCGAAGCGGGCGTCGAAGTGCGCCTCAACGTGGCGCGCCTAGCGCAAGACGGCTCAGGCTCGCCGAGCCTTGAGGTGACGCAGGACGGCTCGTCGCTGAGCTACATCAGCGCCAGCGGCGTTTCCGGCTTCAGCGTCGACTTCGTCGTCCCCGCCGACGGCGAGGTGATCATCAACTTCTCCGACTACAGCTACACCAGCGTCAGCTATGAGGTTTCGCTGACGAAGCCGGAATAAGGGACACAAAGCCGATCCCACCCCGCTCACTATGCTCGCCTTCCCCTGTGCAACCTTCGGTTGCCGCGAATATCGGGGAGGGGACGGGGGTGGGGTCAGGCTTTACCCCACCAGCGACTCTAACCTATCCACAATCTCACCCAATACAGCGAAGGTCGCTTCGACGGCTTCCGGCGTTGCCATGTCGACGCCCGCCAGCTTGAGCGCGTCGATCGGGTAGAGCGAGCTGCCCGCGCTCAGGAACTGGAGATACGAATCAACCGCGCCCTGCTCGCCGGCGAGAATCCGCCGTGACAGCGCGTGCGCCGCCGAAATCCCCGTCGCGTACTGGTAGACGTAATAAGCGGCGAACAGGTGCGGGAACTGCGCCCATGTGATGCCGACGCGCTGGCGGTCGATGTGCATTTCGCCGCCGTAGCCTTCGGCGTACAGATCGGTCATCAGGTCGATCATGCTCTCGGCGGTCAAGCCTTCGCCGCGCTCGGCGCGCTGGTGGACTTCAAGCTCAAACTGCGCCAGCGTCGGCATGATGAAGAAGTAGCGGTGGAAGTTGTTCATCGCCTCGTCGATCAGCGCGAGCTGGAAGTCACGATCCGGCTGCGTCTGCATCAAATGGGCGCGCACCATCGCCTGATTGAAGTTTGAAGCGACTTCGGCGGCGAACAGTGAATAGCCCGCGTAGACGTAGGGCTGCGTCCGCCACGTATGGAACGAGTGCATCGAGTGACCGAGTTCGTGCGCCAGCGTGCTCATCGACTTGAGATCGTTGTTGAAGCTCATGTTGATGAACGGGTGCGTCCCCTGCCAGCCGAACGAGAACGCGCCGCCGCGCTTGCCCTGATTCGGGTACACATCAACCCACCGATCTTCGAGGCAGCCGCGCCGCAGGATGCCCACGTACTCGTCGCCGAGCGGCGACATGCCCTCGCAAATCCAGTCAACCGCCTGCGCGTAATCGACCTTCGGCGAGGCGCTGGTCAGCGGCGCCCAGATGTCATACGGGTGGAGCGAATCGACGCCGAGCGCTTTCTTCCGAATCCGCCAGTAGCGATGCCACGTCGGAATGTTCTTTTTGAAGGTGTTGATCAGGTTGTGGAAAACCTCGACCGGGATGTTGTCCTGAAACAGCGCCGCTTCAAGCGTCGAGTCGTAGCGCCGCGCGCGCATGTAGAAGACGTCACGCTTGATCGAACCGACGAGGTTGCTGGCAAGCCCGTTCTTGATGCTCAGGTAGCCGTCGGCGTAGCTTTCCCACGCGGTACGGCGCACTTCGCGGTCGGGGCTGGCGAGCAGCGCGTCGATGCTGCCCTGTCCGACTTCGAGCGTATCACCGCCACCGCTGCGCGCGGGCGCGAACTGGATGTCGGCGCTGACTAACTGCTCTGCCGTGTTGTCGAAGTTGTTGAACGGGTCGCTGACCAAGCCGAGCAGTTCTTCGACTTCAGCCGAGCGGACATGCGCTTGTTGGCGGAACAGGTTGTCGATGTGATGCGCGTAGGGCTTGAGCCGTTCTTCCTCGGCTGTCCAGCGGCGCAGCGTTTCTTCACCGAGCTGAAGCAGTTCCGGCGCTTCAAACGAGACTGCCGCCTGATAACGCCCGAACAGGCTGAACGTCTGATCCGCCATCGCGTTCGCCGCCTCGTTGGTCGTGTTGACGGCTTGCTCCATCAGGGCGTAGACGAACACCTTTCCCAGCTTGCGCGACCATTCGGCGGACTGCTCGAACCAATCGGCAAGCGCAGCCGGGCTGTCGCCGAGATGCCCTTTATACTTCTCGATTTCGGGGAGGGTGGAGGCGATTTCGTCATAGGCGGCTTTCCAAGCGTCCGGTGACTCGAACAGGCTCGGCGCGTTCCACTGGTACTCAGGGGCAATTTCACTGCGTGCCGGAATGCTAACCATATGGTTTCTCCTCATTCAAATTTATTTTAATGATAGCGGATTTCTTGATTAAGGCAAAAGGCAGTGACAGAGGCTACACTCGAAATACCGAATTGGAGGGCACGATGATCCATTTGCGCACCTTGACCATCCCAACCGACGAGCGCGGCGAGGGATTTCCATACTCCGTCCCCAGCCTGCGCGCTGCGCAGTCACTCGAGTTTGACACGCCGGTAACGTTTTTCGTCGGCGAGAACGGATCGGGCAAGTCGACGCTGCTGGAAGCGATCGCCTGCGCCATCGGTTCGATCACCGTTGGCAGCGAGAGCGTCAACAAAGACCCGACGCTCAAGCAGATACGCGAGTACAGCTACAAAATGAAGCTCGTCTGGAACAAGCGGACGAAAAAGGGCTTCTTCATGCGCTCAGAGGATTTCTTCGGCTACGCGCGACACATGACCCGCGTTCAGGAAGAGATGCGCGCCGATCTGGAGGAAATTGAGCGCGATTACCGGGGACGATCGGCGCTGGCGAAGGGACTGGCGTCGATGCCCTACGCCCGCGAGTTGAACGACATGCAGCGGCGTTACGGCGCGGGACTCGACTCGTACTCGCACGGCGAGAGCTTTTTCACCCTCTTCCGGTCGCGATTTGTGCCGAACGGCTTGTACCTGCTCGACGAACCGGAAGCGCCGCTCTCGCCCATCCGCCAGCTAACGCTGCTGTCGCTGCTCAAGCAGATGGTCGACCAGAACGCGCAGTTCATCATCGCCACGCATTCGCCGATCCTGATGGCGTACCCCGGCGCGGCGATCTGGAGTTTCGACGGTGGCAGCCTTCAGCGCGTCGCCTACGAGGACACCGAACACGTCAGCGTCACGCGCAGCTTCCTCAACAATCCCGAGAGCTATCTCAAGCACCTGATGGAGTAGCATTCGCTGTTTCCACCCGATCGAAAATCAAAAATCATAAATTCTTCTGGATTCTGACTTCAGTACCGGTGCGGAACGCCAATACGCGCGACAAAACCGACTATACTTTGGTTAATCGTATCTGTACTGGTCTTGTCTGATGCCGACGGCAAACACTGTTAATTTCCCCGATATCCTCGGCATGATCACCGGCGGCGCGCGCTGCAATCTCGGCGTCGTTCAGGTGGCGCTTGCGATTCGCCCGCACACGCCGCGCAGCGGTCGCCCGTTTGAAGTCATTGTGCTCCTGCAAAACGCGTCGGATGTCGATGTCGACGTGACCGCCACGCTGCACCTGCCCGAACTTGACGCCAAGAAACAGAAGGGGCAGTTCCTGTCCAAGACGCGGCGGCTGGTCGTCGGCGTCCAGCCTGCGGAAGTCGGCTACGTCCTGCTGCCCGTGTCGACGCTGGCAGACACCGCCGTCAGCGACGGCTACAAGATCGCCGTCGAGCTGGACGTGAAACCGCTGGCAAAGCCGAGCCGCATCCGCCGCGAGGATGGCGGCGGCGCGGTCGCGCTCGACAGCCTGCCCGACTCGGCGCGGGCGCAAATCGACGCGCTCAAGCCGCTCGTCTACGCGACGCACAAGCGGCTCGGACGCCCGATCCTCGAAACGACGTTCGGATTGATGCCCGGCAAGCTCGGTCAGATCGTCGACTTCACGCCCGGCTGGGTGAGCATTTGCAAGCTGGCAGATTATCAGGATGACCGCCTGCTGCTGCACCGCTTCGGCGATCTGATCCAGATCAACACGCTGCCGCAGTTGAAACAGGCGATCGTTTACGAGCCGCTGGTCAAAGCGACGCGCGAGCGTTTCGGCGCCGCCGGTTATCCCCTCGAAAACGTCGAAGCGGTGCTCATTGCCAAGCTGCTGACGCTGCTGCTCGAATACGCCTCGCCGCGCCATACGGCGCACGGGCATCACGCCGCCGGCGCTTACAATGTCGAGGCGCTGTTAGAGCGCGACCCGCTGACGCTCGAAAGCGTCCCGCGTCTGCCGCACTGGTTTCGCGCCCTGCTCGCTTACGCCGAGCGCGACACGCGGGCGACGACGGCGATTGTGCCGATGCTGACGCGCTACCTGTATCCCGATCTGCTGCGCGATGGCATTGATTACGCCTTCGATCTTGTTGAAACGGCGACC
>JAEVZT010000306.1 GCA_023392115.1 Chloroflexota bacterium | reverse complement strand
GCTGTCGCTCGCCGCGATGAGCATGCGCGATTATGGTTCGTCGATGGTCAACTACACTGAAGTTGGGCTGCGCTGGTACCAGATGCTGCCGAGCGACCCGCGCTTCGTGAACGGACTCGGTCGCACGCTGATCTACAGTTTCACCTCGGTTGCGGGGTCAATGTTCTTCGGAACGCTGATGGCGTTCATCCTCAATCGCAACTTTCGCGGCGTGACGATTGTCCGCACCTTATTCATCCTGCCGATGGTCTCCATGCCCGTCGCGAGCGCGCTAATGTGGGGAACACTGTTCAACCCGAATCAAGGCATTTTCAACTACTTCCTTGAGTCACTCGGTTTGCAGCGCAGCTTGTGGCTGGCGAGTCCGCAGACAGCGATGCTATCGCTGGTGATCGTCGAAGTATGGTTAGGTTCGCCGTTTGTGATGTTAATCGTGCTGGCAGGACTGCGCTCCATCCCGACTGAACCGATTGAATCGGCGCAAATCGACGGTGCAAACCGCTTGCAGCTTCTGGCTTACGTCATATTTCCAATGCTGCGCGCCGCGCTGGCGACGGCAATTCTGTTCAAGCTGATCGACACCCTGAAGCAGTTCCCGATTATCTGGGTACTTACGCAAGGCGGACCCATCCGATCGACTGAAACGCTGTACGTGTATGGCTATGCCCTCGGCTTCCAGTTCTTCGATCTCGGCTACGGTGCGGCAGTGTTGATGGCGCTGCTGGTACTGGTCTTGTTTATCAGCCTGCTGTGGATGCGCCTGCGCGAACGGTCGTGGGTCTGAGAGGAACAGCCATGTCTGCATCAAGCCTGTCAAGATCAAAGTACTCGACTCCCGCAGCTCGACGGCATCTCACGCCAGAACAACGTTTGCGACGCATCCTCGGCGAACTTGTGTTTTACGGCGTAACCGCAATCGTGTTAGCGATGTTCATGTTCGTGTTCGTCTGGATGGTGATGACGGCGTTCAAGCAGCCAAAGGATGTGACTGTTTACCCGCCGGTTGTGGTGTTCGAGCCAACTCTTGACAATTTCGAGCAAGTATTTGAGAAAACGCCGTTCTGGGAACAGACGAAGAACAGCTTCATCGTCGCCGCCGGCGCGGTCGTGCTGGGGCTGGCGCTGGGCTTACCCGCGAGCTACGTTGTCGCCCGCTTTCATTATCGCTTCCTCGGCATCGCCGTCTTGATATTGCGCATGATGCCGACAATTGTGTTTATGCTGCCGTTGTTCGTGCTTTATCAGCGCTTCGGGTTGATCGACACGCACCTCGGTCTGATTTTCAGCCACATGATCCTAACGCTGCCGCTCACCATCTGGATCATGATTGGCTTTTTCGAGGACGTGCCCATCGACCTCGAAGAACAAGCGCAGGTGGATGGGGCAACCCGGTGGCAGGCGTTCTGGAAAATCGCGCTGCCGCTGAGTCTGCCCGGTATGGTCGTGACGATCATCCTCGCCTTCATTCAGTCGTGGAATAACTTCATCTTTGTACTCATCCTCGGTGGGACGAAGACCAGCACCCTGCCGATGGCGGTTTTCAACTTCATGGGTTTTGAGCAGCTCAGCTTCGGCGGGGTTGCCGCCGTCGCCTCACTGCTCTCGCTGCCGATCATGCTGCTGGCAATTATCGTCCAGCGCTGGCTCGTCTCCGGTCTAACGATGGGCGCGGTGAAATCGTGAACTAACCGCGCGTGCTATATGCCTCGGGCGGCAGCTTTCCAAGTTCCCGGTACAGGCTGACAGCCGTACTCCAGCCGCGGCGCAAGCAGTCGAGATGAAAGCGTTCGTTCGGACCATGTACCCTATCCGACGGCAGCCCGTAACCTGCCAGCACGATTGGGGCGCCGAACACTTGGTTAAAGGTTGCGACGATTGGGAGTGAGCCACCTTTCCGCATGAATATCGGTTTCACGCCAAAGCCGTGTTCATAGGCGCGAACGGCGGCTTCGATCGCCGCGTTGTCAACCGGAACCGACACCGGATAGCTCATCTTCATGACGCGGAAGCTAGACGTCACCGTTGGCGGTGTAAGCTCAGTAATGCGCTGGCGAACCAGCTCAGCGATCTCGACTGGGTCCTGATCGGCGACCAGCCGGCAGGCTATCTTGGCAAGCGCCCGTGCTGGCAGTACCGATTTCGTCCCCTCCCCTGTATAACCGCCGACAATGCCCGTTAATTCCAGCGTTGGGCGCGCGACAATGCGCTCGCGCAAGCTGAACGCCTCTTCCCCCCACGAGCGCGGCGCGCCCGTCTCACGGCGCAGTTCCGCCTCGTCGTACAGTGCCGCGAGTTCCTCGCGTTCCTCATTGCTGATCGCGCGAACGCGATCATAGAATCCCGGCACGGCGACGCTGCGATCTTCGTTGTGAAGCTGCGCGATGATCTCACACAGCGCCACGATTGGGTTATGCACGACGCCGCCATGCTGCCCGGAGTGAAGATCGAACGCCGGACCCTGCACTTCGACTTCCATACTCAGGTGACCACGAAACGATGTCGAAATCGCGGGCTGCTGAAGGCTGAGCATCGTCGTGTCAGAAATGACAATCACATCAACCTTGAGTTCGTCGGCATGTGCAATAACGAACTTTTCCAGCTGCGCGGAGCCAATTTCCTCTTCACCCTCGATGATGAACTTGACGTTGACTGGCAGCTTGCCATCTGCGCGCATCAGCGTCTCGATCGCCTTGAGATTGATGAAGACCTGCCCTTTGTCGTCCGCAGCGCCACGGGCAACGACATGTTCGTCGTGGATGACCGGCTCAAACGGCGGGCTCACCCATTCACTTAGTGGATCGGGCGGCTGCACGTCGTAATGCCCGTAGATGAGGACAGTGGGAGCGCCGGGCGCGCCCAACCATTCGCCGTACACCAGCGGATGCCCCTGCGTCGGGATAACTTCAGCACGGGACATGCCAATTTGTCGCAGCTTGGCGGCTGTCCATTCCGCCGCTCGCATCATGTCCGGCTGATGCTCGGGCAGCGTGCTGATACTCGGAATCCGGAGATACGCGAATAGTTCTTCAAGCGAGGAATCAAATTCTTCGGACGTAAACGGTACGGGGTGTGTCACGGTAAGCGCTCCTTAAGCAGCAAGGCGTGTATGTTAAACCCAGACGACCGGTGAAGGCAACGCCATTTCAGGCGGGGCAAATCGACCGTCCGAGATGCGCTGCTTCCCGCAATGTAGTATGCTATGCGTGTGCATGTCCCCCGTATCCCACTAGGAGGCTAAGATGTTCACAAGAGCAGTCCGCCTGCTGAGTTTGTCGGTTCTCGTCTTACTCGCAGCAACCAGCCTCTCCGTCCTAGCACAGGAGGAGCCGCAAACGCTGGTCGTCTCCACATTCGGGTTCAACCTCGACGTAATCGAAGAGAACGTCACACGTCCTTTTGAAGAGATGTACAACGTTGATGTCGTGTACGAGACGGGGAACAACGCCGAACGTCTGACGCGCCTAGAAAGCCTTGGCGCAGAGTCGGATGTAGATGTCGTCCACTTCGCCGGCGCTTACACGCAGCGCGCGAAAGAAGCTGGACTCCTGCAGCCGATTGATCCGGCGTTGCTGGAAAACTACGATGAATTGTATTCATGGGCACAGGATCCGCTTGGCGACAACGCCGGTATCGCCTACGCCATCAATAGTTACTTGCTGATGTACCGCTCCGACCTGATTGAAGAGCCTTTGACCTCGTGGGCAGACCTGCTTCGGGAAGATCTCGCGGGCTACGTGACCATTCCTGATATCGCCACGACGTTCGGTCCGGCAACGTTGATCATGCTGAACCGCGCCCTGACGTCAGATGGCAGTGAGGCGACGCCCGAAGCCGGCGAAGCAGTCGAGATCGACTATGAAGCCGAGGCTGCTTGGGAAGCGCTGCCCGCGCTGGCGGAAAACCTTGTGACGACGTACCGGGTAAGCTCAGAAATGGTGACGCTGGTACAGCAAGAAGAAGCGTGGGCTGCGCCATATGCCAGCTTTACGATCGCCAACCTGCTCGATACAGGGCTGGAAATTGAGCGAGTCGTTCCAGTGGAGGGGATCGTTGGCGACCCGATCGTCGTGAGCATTACCGCCAACGCCGATAATGTTGAGCTGGCTCACCGGTATGTCGACTGGATCATCTCACATGACGTGCAGGAAGCTGAAGCGCTGGACTTGATTGACTCGCCGACCAACATGACCGTTGAGCTGCCGGAAGATATCTGCATGCTGCTGCCATGTGGCGATGAGCTGAT
>JAEVZT010000279.1 GCA_023392115.1 Chloroflexota bacterium | reverse complement strand
CAATGCACGACGCGCCGTTGATGCGCGACTCGTCGATGGCGAATTCGATCACCTTGCGCAGTTCGTCCGACAGCTCAACCTCACGGCGAACGGCGCGCACCATCGTCGGCGAAAGCTCCTGCACGACCGGCAGCACATGCCGGTATTCAAGCCCCATCGGCTGCAAGATGCGGCAGGCGTGACTGTTCGTCACCTGCAGCATGCCGAGCAGCAGGTGCAGCGGCGTGATCGACGGGTGCTCCATTTCGTTCGCTTCGCGCTCAGAAGCGTTGAGGACGCGCCGCGCCTCTTGACTGAAGCTCTCCGTTCGGTGACCGTTGTCCATCGTGCTTCTGCCCTTAACCGACACCATAACAGTATTATAACTTGATCCAACTTTTGCGCCGAAAACCCTAACTAACTTCATAGTTCTTGCTCCTAACAACTCGGGTTGACCGGCAATCGCGTTACGTGGTACTCTATGACCAGTTATGCGAAATTAGTCACATATTCACGAGGTGCAGTGCCAGAAGCCGCAAATGAAGCAAGAGAAAAGCGCATTCTCGATGCTGCCGCCGACTTGATTGTCCACTACGGCTACGCCAAGACGACGGTCGAGGACATTGCGCGCGAAGCGGGGGTGTCGAAGGGTGCGATCTACCTGCACTACAAGAGCAAGGACGAACTATTCGAGCGTCTCTTGCTGCGCGCGGCTGAACAGGTGACTGAACAGCTTTACGATCGCATTGACGCTGACCCGGATGGGATCACGCTGTTCACGATCTACCGTCACTCGCTGCTGCTGATCGCTGAAAATCCACTGCTGCGCGCGCTGTATACCCGTGACAAGCGCGTCTTAGGCGACTATGTGCGCCGCCAAAATGTCGCCGCCGCCCTCAAACAGAATTACCTGTTCGGCATGGAATTCATCAAGGCACTTCAGGACGCGGGGCTGATCCGCGGCGATCTGCGACCGGAAGCGATCACGCATCTGCTGGCAAGCATCCGCTACGGTTTCCTGATGGTCGATGAACTGATCGACACCGGCGACACACCGCCGCTGGATGAACTTGGTAGGGCGCTGTCGGCGCTGCTCGAGGATGGATTCGCCGCGCACGGCACAGGCGATCAAGAGAAAGGCAGGCAGGCGCTGCTCCAGTTGATCGAATTCGGGCGGGAAGCGCTGCGCCAGCTTCAAAACAACAGGTGAGATGAAAAGGTGTCTACGGAAAGGAGGCATTATGGGAGCCAGTCGCGCTGCCATTCAAACGCATAATCTGACAAAGGTTAACGCGGGCAACAAGCCCGCGCTCGACAGCTTGAATTTGACCGTCCAGCCGGGCGAAATCTTCGGCTATTTGGGCCCGAATGGCGCGGGTAAGACGACGACCATCCGCCTGCTGCTCGACCTGATCCGCCCGACGGTGGGGAGCGCCGCAATCTTCGGTATGGATGTCAATCGCGACAGCGTCGCCGTGCGCCAGCGGATCGGTTATTTGCCCGGCGAACTTAACCTGTGGGATCGCCTGACGGCGCTCCAGATCATCCAGTACATCGGGCGGCTGCGCGGCGACGTCGACATGCCCTACGTGAATCAGCTTGCCGAGCGGCTTCAGTTTGACCTGACGAAGAAAGTCCGCAGCTATTCGACCGGCAACAAGCGCAAGCTCGGCTTGATTCTGGCGCTGATGAACAAGCCGGACCTGCTGATCCTCGACGAGCCGTCAAGCGGGCTTGATCCGCTGATGCAGCAGACGTTTCACCAGTTGATGCAGGAAGCGCGCGATCAGGGGCGGACGGTGTTCCTGTCGTCGCACGTCTTGAGCGAGGTGCAGACGATCTGCGACCGCGTCGGCATTTTGCGCGACGGCAAACTGCAAGCGGTCGAACGGGTCGAGCACCTAATGAAAGCTGATTTCCGCCATGTGACGCTGCGATTCCGCGACGCGATAGCCGCGAACGTGCTGGCGAGCGTTCCCGGCGTCAGCGATGTCAATGTCGACGGTAGGCGGGCGCGCTTGCAGCTTCGCGGCGACTTCGATCCGCTGCTGCGCGCCGTCAGCCCGTACTACGTCGAGAACATCACGACGCAAGAGCCGACGCTCGAAGAAGTGTTCCTCGCGTACTATGGCGAACAGCCTGTCAACAACCATACGCGGACAAATGAGACGGGGGTGCGCTGATGCCGGGCATCATCTTTGCACAGACACTGCGCCGCAACTGGCGTCAGGCGATCTACTGGGGCGCTGGGATTGCCCTTCTCGGCATGTATGTCATCATACTCGTGCCGAATGTCGACATGCTTCAGCAGTACGCGCAGTTGATGGAGTCGATTCCGCCGCTGTTGATACAAGCTTTTGGCGTCAGCGACGTGTCCGAAGTCGCCACGCCGGAAGGATTCATCGCGTTCGGCTACTTCAGCTATATCATGCTTGTGATGGCGACCTACGGCGTGATGGCAGGCATGAACGTCACCGCCAATGAGGAAGATCGCGGCATTATGGACGTGCTCTTGAGCACGCCGGTGGTTCGCTGGCGCGTCGTGCTTGAAAAGCTGCTCGCTTACCTGCTGATCATTACCGGCATTGTCGCCGTGTCATTCGTCGGGCTGTGGATTGGCACGCTGGCAACCCCCGGTCTGGGATTGGATGCCGGCAAGCTGCTGATCGGCTCGCTCAACCTGCTGCCCGCGACGTTCACGGTGCTGGCGTTCACGATCTTTGTCGGCGCGTTGATGCGCAGCCGCGGGACGGCGCTGGCGCTGGCGGCGATCTTCGTCGTCGGGGCGTATTTCATCGACTTTCTCGGCAACGCGGCGAGCGAAACGTCGGCGGCAGCCCTGCGCGCGATCTCGTTTTACAGCTACTATGGTGGCGGCGACATCATGAAGACCGGGCTGAACTGGGGCAACATCGCCGTGCTGGTTGCGGCGGGCATCGTGCTGGTCGCGGCGGGCGTGCTGCTGTTCCAGCGCCGCGACATTGGGACGTAGCGGGGGGATACCGGCACTATGGCGGGAGTCGTGTTTGTTGAGACACTTAGGCGCGGCTGGTTGACGATGCTCCTGTGGGGGCTTGGGATTGCGCTGCTTGGCGCGGCGCAGATTGCCGTCATCAACGACGTTGACGTGCTCGAACAGATGGCAGAACTGCTCGAGTCAATGCCGCCGTTCGTCCTGCAACTGCTCGGCACGGACGATGTCACCTATCTGGCGACGCCTGAAGGATTCCTCGCCGCGCGTTACTTCTCGCTCATCCCGCTGGTGTTCGCGGCTTACGCCGTCGCCAGTGGGATGAACGTCACGGCGAATGAGGAAGATCGCGGCATCAGCGACATCCTGCTCAGCACGCCAGTCCCGCGCTCGCGCCTACTGCTCGAAAAGGTGATCGCCTACGCGCTAATGCTCGTCGTCATCGGGCTGATGGCGTTCGCCGGCTTGTTGCTCACCGTGCAGACCGTGCCGGGGCTGTCAGAAGCGATCAATGCTGCGCGCCTGTTCGAAGTGTCGATCGCGATTCTGCCGGGCGCGCTGGTCGTGCTGGCGTTCACGACGTTAGCGGGCGCGGTCGCGCGCAGCCGGGGGGCGGCGCTGGCGACTGCGGCGGTGTTCGTGATCGCCAGCTTCTTCATCGATTTCGTCGGCTCAGCGGCGAGCGAATCGATCGCGGCGGTGGTGGCGCGCGTGTCGTATTTCAGCTACTACAACGCGCCGGACATCATGCGGAACGGCATCCTGTGGAGTAACGTGCTCCTTCTGATCGGGACTGCCG
>JAEVZT010000263.1 GCA_023392115.1 Chloroflexota bacterium | reverse complement strand
TTTTTCCCGTAGCTCGACGCTTTGAGCGTCGGGCGGCGCGTCTCAACACTCGGACTTATTAAAACTGTCCTGCCCTCTCCGTATGGTGAGGGGCGGCTGAGCAAAGCGAAACGGGGTGAGGTTGCGTGTAAGAATACATGTTCCAGTTTGAAGACATATTCCAATCGCGCGGCGGCACGTTTTCGGCTACACTCCCCACATTCAATACGACTGAGCCGACTCAAGAATGGTAGTATCATGCCGAAATGGTTATTTATGCTCGTTCTGCTGCTGATCGCGGGGAGCGTACACGCGCAAGACGGCGATCTCGCGGCAGGCACGCTGACGTTTGAGTCGCTGACGCGCGCCTATTTTATCCATGTGCCGGATGATCTCGAAACGCCCGCGCCGCTGGTGATCGCGCTGCACCCGCGCTTCGGCGATGGTGAGAGCATGGCGGCATACACCGACTTCAACACGATCGCCGACCGCGAAGGCTTCATCGTTGCCTACCCGAACGCGGTCAGCGGCGAGTGGAATTTCGTCCGCGACATCCCCGGCTACTCGACAGCGCACGATGACACCGCCTTCCTCAACGCGCTCGTCGATCACCTCGCCGCCGACCACGCCATCGACATGACGCGCGTCTACCTCGCCGGTTTCTCGAATGGCGGCTTTATGGCGGAACGCGTCGCCTGTGAAGATCCGGCGCGGTTCGCGGCGTTCGCCACCGTCGCGGCGGCGGGATTTGGCGGCATGTTTGAAGTGTGCATGGAACCGGGCGATTTCACCGCGCCGATGCTGCTAATGCATGGCACCGCCGATCGGAACATCCCGTGGGAAGGGACGCCGGTCAGGCGCGAGGGGCAGACGATCTACATCACCTATCCAGTCGGGGAAACGCTCGGCTACTGGGCGGCGGTCAACGGCTGTTCGCCGGACGCGGAAACGACCGACGTCCCGCAGTTGGGCATGTCGCCGGGGACGAGCGTCCGCGTCGTCGCGCTCGACTGCCCTGAAAACGCGCAGGTTGTCGTCTACGGGATCGTCGGCGGCGGGCATGCGTGGCCGCGCACGGATCAGATCGACCTGCCGGAACAGGGCGCCGTCAACCGTGACATCGACGCCGCCGCCGAAATCTGGAAGTTCTTCGAGCAGCACAGCCGCCCATAGGGCGGAGTACTGAGAAGGAAAGTGCCGAGTACTGAGTGCTGAGGAAGAGCTTGCTTTTTCTTTACCTCAGTACTTGGCACTCAGCACTCAGTACTCCTTCTTCAACTTATGTTGATGAAGGGAATATCCCCGAAGGCGCGGGCTTTGTCGAGCGGGAGCGCGACGAGGCGCCCTTCGTCGCGGTAGTCGAGCGCCAGCGTCGTGAACGGGAAAATGCGGTCGGCGAACGGGTTAATCGCCGGCGAGACTTCGATCAGGTTTGCCAGCAGCGTCGAGCGCGTCACCAGCATCAGGATGCAGGCTTCGACGAAGTGCCAGTCGTCTCCGTAGGGATAAGCGAGGATTGTTTGCGGTTTGAGCATCGTCTTCGGGCGCTCAAGCTGGCGGTACTTCTTGAACAGCAGTTCCCACTCGCGCGAATAGAGCCGCTTTTCAGCTTCGCGAACGACCGACGGCGGCAGGGCGTTGAGGCGGCTCAACAGGTGGGCGCGGTAGTCGCGCCGGCTCATGATGCGAATGTCGGCGCGGCGGATGCCCCTGCGCCCGACTTCGTCGACCATGTCGGTCATCGACACGTCGCAGACGACCGCCTCGCCCGCCTCGAGCGCGAAGCACTTGAGTGAATGGGCGGCGCGGAACTGATCCGCGCCCCAGCCCTGCCCGCGCGGCATCGCCGAGCGCCAGATCGCCTTGAGCGCGTCGGGATCGATGCCGTCGGTTGGCGTGATAAAGTTGTAGCCGCGCCGCGTCCCTTCGAGGACGTATCCGATCGACAGTTCGCGCATCCGCTGTTATGACGCTTTCGGCTGCGGGCGGATGGTGTTGAAGAACGTTTTCATCGCATCGCGGACGCCGACGCCGGTCGTCACGCTGCTCGAATAGATCGACGCCTTGTAGCCGAGCCGCTCCGCCTGATTGCCGAGGCGCTTGATCTCGTTGCTGTAGTTCTGCATCAGCTTGTCGAGCGTCATGTTGTCCTGCATCCACAGATCGGACTTGTTGACGAGCAGCAGAAACGCCTTCAGGTTGCGCTGCGAGTCCTTCTCTTCCTCGATCATGTTCATGACGAAGTTGAGCGCATCCTTGTGCTTGAGGACGTCGGTGTGGTCGATCAGGAAGATGATCCCGCGCGGCTTGGCGTCGCGGAACAGCTCAACCCAGTCGGTTTCCCACATCTCGTACTCGCCGCCGACGTCGCGCGTCGGCTTGAGGCGGATCATCTCGTCGCCGATGTTCGAGCTGAACGCCGACACCGGGTCGCCGCCGGGGGCGGTCGGCGCGGGATCGAACGCTTCGAGTGTGGCGACGTTCTCGCGCAGCCATTCGATCAGCGTCGTCTTGCCGGTCTGGCGCGCGCCGAGGACGATGAACGGCAAGCCGAGCACCTTCACGTAGACGAAATCGTAGACCTGATCCACGCCGCGCGTGACGTTTTCGAGGAACTTGGGGTCGAACTTGCCGAAAATGGCGGTGAACAGGCGATCAATCAAACTGGTCATGGTTGTGAAGCCTTCCAGATGTTACTTGACGTGTACTTTCATCTATACGCACATGATGGGGCAAAAGTCGCAATCCCGTTGCTACATCCCCGCGCCGGTGTAAGATAGGGGGTAGTTATACGGTGATTCGGACGCAAAAGCGAGTATGCGTAACAAGCTCCAATTCTCACGGGAAAAGCTGGCTGCGTTTTGCCGCAAGCACCATATCCGTAAGCTGTCGCTGTTTGGCTCAGTCTTGCGTGATGATTTTCGACCAGACAGCGATGTGGACGTGCTGGTCGAGTTCGAACCGGGGCACGTTCCCGGCTTTATCACTTTGAGTGCCATGCAAATCGAGCTTTCCGAGATTTTGGGGCGTCAGGTGGATATTCGCACTCCTGCTTCCTTAAGCCGCTATTTCCGCCAGCAGGTTCTTGAAAGCGCACAAGTGCAGTATGAGCAGACTGGATGATCGCGTCCGCGTACAGCACATGCTGGACGCTGCCCGTGAAGCACGTCAATTCGCTGAGGGGAAGACGCGAGATCATCTCAACGATGATCGCATGTTGGTGTTGGCACTAACTAAGGATATAGAGATTATTGGTGAGGCTGCCTCGAAGATTTCAAAGGCATTTCAGGCTGCTCATCCACATATCCCTTGGGCTGTCATTGTTGGAATGCGAAATATACTCATCCATGCTTACTTTGATGTCGATCTAGATGAGGTCTGGAGCACGCTTCAGAACGATCTTCCTCGACTAATTGAACAGCTAGAGACTATTGAGTTACAGGATGACGATACGGCATCTTTGCCGAGTGACGAAGCATGAGAGAAACGCAAGCGATTATCGAGCGCGTTAGGCGCGTGAACGAGACACACCAGCACCTACAGGTCGCCGTCGACCCGTCGCTCAACCAGATCAGGGCGGGACAGTCGCTGCTGGCGCGCGTCAACGACATCTGGACGCCGTACCTGCGCGAGCAGTGGTATCCGGTCGAGGCGGGCAAGAACAGCCTGATCGTCGAGCGACCCGCCGGGCTGCGCTATGAACCGGGGCAGGTCGTCAGTTTGATCGGCATGATCGGGCAGCCGTACAAGTTCCGGCGGACGCTGCGCAGCGTCCTCTTGATGGCGTACGATACTGAGCCGACGCCGCTGCTGATGATGATCCCGTTTCTGCTGCCGCAGCGCGTCAGCGTGACGCTGCTGCTGCTCGAAAGCGCGAAGAAATACGGCACGCAGCACCTGCCGCCGGAAGTCGAGGTGATTCAAGGCGAGGATGACCTCAACTGGTCGAACCGCGTGACAACGGTCGGCTGGGCGGATCAGGTGTTCGTCACCGTGCCGCAGGAAAATGAGCATGACTGCTTCTCGCGCGTGTGGGCGTTGTTCCGCGAACTGCGCGCCGACGTGCCGGCGAACTACCTGTTCGGCGTCTTCCGCCCGCCGCTGCCCTGTGGAGTCGGCGCGTGTTCTGCCTGCATGGTCAAGACGCGCGAGGGGATGATGCTGATGTGTACGGATGGTCCGGCGCTCGATTTGAGCAAGGTGTCGCTGTCATGATGTCGATTCGCGTCACCCAGCCCGGCAAAACCAGCCTCGTGGTCGACAACCCGGTCATGAACGCCGCCGGGACGCTCGGATTTGGCGACAGCTACCGCGATCTGCTCGACATGGATCAGCTCGGCGCGTTCGTCACCAACCCGATCACCTACTCGCCGCGCGCGCCCGCGCATGGGACGCGCGTCGTGCCGATGGACGCCGGGGTGCTCGTCCATACGGGACTGCCCAATCCGGGGATTAACAAGGTCGTGTCCAGTTACCGCGGGACGTGGGAACGGATGTCCATTCCGGTGATCGCGCATGTGATTGTCAATAACGCGCAGGAAGTCAACCGCTGCGTGACGCTGCTGGAGAATGAAGAAGCGATCGCCGCCATCGAGCTTGGCTTGAACGACGAGATGACCGCCGCCGAAGCCCAATGGCACGTGCAGGCGGCGCGCGGACGCACCGAAAAGCCGCTGCTGATTCGCCTGCCGTTCGGCGCGACAGCCGATCTGGCGCAGGCAGTGATCGACGCGGGCGGCGACTCGCTGGTGATGTGCGCCGCGCCGCGCGGGACGGCGCGCGACCGAACCGGTCGGTTAGTGGCGGGGCGGGTCTACAGCCCGTCGCTCAAGCCGCTGATCCTGCGCATGGTCGGGCAGTTGGCGCGCAAGGTGCGCGTGCCGGTCATCGCCGCCGGGGGCATTCACTCGATGCAGGACGCGCGCGACTACATTGAAGCCGGCGCGGTCGCCGTGCAGGTCGACTCGCTGACGTGGGTCGCGCCGAAAGTGCTGGAAGATATCGCCCGCGATCTCGGCGGCTTGACGGCGACACAGGCAATTGACATGATCGACGACGACTCGAAACCGTAGCAGCGACTGCTGCTATACTCGTGTACGACGGTTGGTCACGCGAGGCAAGCGATGAATCTAGCAGGACAGCCCGCCGTACTGGCAAAGCTCAGCTGGCAAGACCCGCAGTCCGGCGAGATGAAGGACTTCTTCCTGCCCGAAGGCGGTACCGCGGGCATCGGACGGCTCGAAGACAATCACATCTCCATCCGCGAGCAGCATGTTTCCCGCCAGCACGCGGTCATCGACTACCGCGACGGCGTGTTCGTCATCACCGATCTCGGCAGCGCTAACGGCGTCTACGTCAACGACGAGCGCATCACCGAACCCTACCCGCTGATCGCCGGCGACATCATCCGGCTGTACGTTCCCGTCCTGACATTCAGCGCCGTGACGCTCGACGAGGAGCGGCAGGCGACCGAGCACGGGACGATCGCGCCGGTCAACATGATCGGCACGGGGCGGCTGACGATCACCAACGGCGCGCAGCAGGGAGTCAGCATTCCACTCGGCACCAAGTCGATGACCGTCGGCAGGGCAACGTCGCGCGCCGACTGGGAGGTCGCGCTGCCGGACACATCGGTGTCCCGCCCGCACGCGCGGCTCGATTACGTTGATGAAACGTGGGTGGTTTACGACCTCGGCAGCGCCAACGGGACGCGCGTCAACGGCACGCCGATCACTGAAAAGGGGCGCGTCCTGCGCGACGGCGATCGCATCACCTTCGGCTCGACAGTCGTCGAGTTTAGGAGTGTTTGACGAGACTCTGCCTTGAAATTGGGCTTACGCACCGCCCAGCCAACCTCACCCCGTTTCGCTTCGCTCAAC
>JAEVZT010000230.1 GCA_023392115.1 Chloroflexota bacterium | reverse complement strand
CCGGAAAGCCGATCACCTTGGTTGCTTCCGGGTAACGCTTGCTGAACTCAATTGCCAGTTGGTAGCTGCTGACGTAGGGATTGCCGAAGTGATGCGGCTGTTTGAGAGGCATGTCCCGAAGGATTTCCCGCACTTTGTCGGCGATTTCAAGGGTCTGCCAGTTGCTCATTGTTGGTCTCCATGTTTTCAGCGGTGGTTCAAATATGCGAGGACATCATTTCTCTGCGTTCGCAGTTCAGAAGCGTATGCGGGTAAAAGAGGGAGATAAGCCCCTCTCCGCACCTGTGCGGAGAGGGGGATGTATTTCTAGGTCTTCACAAACGTAACTTACTATTCGGCGGGTGGAGCTTCCGCTTCTTCGGCGACCGCGTTCGACGAGCGCAAGCGCCGCGAGACGACGATCACGCCGCCCAAGCCGATCACTGCCAGCGCCAGCCAGCCGATGCCGTCACGCCCGCCGCCCGCGATGTCGTCAAACAGACCGGTATCGGGAAGCGCCGTCGGCATGACTGTCGGGAAACCCTGCGTTGGACCGATCTCCTGCGTCGGGAGTTCACCCGCGCCCGCCTGCGCCGTCGCCGTCAGGAATGCCCCGGCGATCGCCGTCGCCGTCTGGTTGACCGCCAGCAGCGGATCGCTCGTCGGCGTGAGTTCGACGGGCAGCGTTCCTTGAAGCCGCTGGATCAAGGCTTCACGGGTCGCCAGCGCCGCCTGTGTGGCGACGGCTGCCTGCGTGGCGAAGACCGGCGGCGTCGCGAATGCCGCCTGTGTCTGCGCGGCGATCAGCGTGGCGAGGCTGTCGATCACCTGATCGCCGGAGCCTTCGACGCCTTCCTGTGTCGGAACTTCTTCAATTATTTGCGATGCCTGCGTCGCGACTGCCGCCTGCGCTGCCAGCAGCGCCGAGAGCGCCTCGCCGGTCGCCGTCGCGGCTGCGGCGGCTTCGGAAACGTCAGTCCCCTGCGCGGCAGCTGTGCCGAGCGCCGCCTGCGTGATGTTCGCCGAGAGCGTGGCGAAACTCGCCTGCACGTCAAGCGCGTTCTGCGTCGCCAGTTGGATAACGCCGCGAATATCCGCGCCCTGCGCGACTTGTGTCGCCATCTGATCCTGCGCCGTCTGCGCCGAGAGCGTCGCCTGCGCTTGCAGCGTGCCGAACGCCTGCGCCGTCGGGTCGATCTGCTGCAGCGCCGAGCGTGGGTTCGACGAGAAGGCTGCCTTCGCGTTGACAGGGATTTGCATCAACACCGCCTGCCGGTCGGTAACCGAAGCGCTCGCCGAGGCGGTCGCCGTGGCGTTGAAGATCTCCGTGCCGATCGCTTGCAGCGTGCCGGCGGCGACATCGGTCGCGACATTTGATTGACCCGCGAGCGCGGTTTGCGTCGCGCCGCCGATCGGGATCATGTCGGCAAGCTGGGTGGCGATGAACGGGTCTTCAGCGGCTGCCGTTTCCAGCGCCCGGTCAACGACGGCGATCGCCTGCTGCACCGACTCAACCTGCGCGTCGAGCGCCGCCTGCGTCGCGTTCAAGCCCTGCCGCAGCGCCGACTCGGCATCAGGATTCAGCCCCACGCCGCCGATCTCGGTGGCGAAGGCAACCTGTGTCGCGTAGGCGCTCTGGTTGAAGACGCCCTGCTGGGTGGCGAAGGCGACCTGCGTTTCGAACGCCTCGACCACGTTGAGGTCGAGCGATGTGACATTCGACGGCGGCGTGGTCGGCGTGACTGTCGGTTGGGCGGCTGCCGTCAGCGCGAGGATCGCGTTCAGCGTCTCCGCCATCATCGTTTCGTCGGTCGTTGGTGTCGGCGTGATCGTCGGACGCGGTTCGGTTGGCGACGGCGTCAGCGTTTCGGTGGGCGTCGGCGTCCACGCGGCGGCGGTCTGGGTCATCGCCAGATTTTCCGCGCTCTGCGTCTGCGTCTGCGCGCCATACGCCTCGACGGTCAGGTTCGCCATGACAACGGCGGTGATCGTCAGTTCAGTATCGGTAGGTCCGGTGGGGCGGGTCGCGATGAACAGCACCGCGCCAAGACCGGCGATGAACAGGACGATCAGCAGTCCTGCCAGAACAACAAAGGTGCGGTTGGGACCGCGCTCCTCTGCCTCTTCCTCGATGACGGGCATGTCCTGATCGAAGTCGTCTCCGAGATCGGCAGGCAGTTCGTTATCGTCGTCGAAATCAAAGCTGCCGAGATCATCCCCAAACAGATCATCATCATCGAAGTCGAAGTCATTATCGTTGCGGTTGCTCATGCTCCCCCTTTCCGGTGCGGTGGCTTGACCGTATAGCGTGAATTATGACCCTAAAACATCAATGTTCGCTAGTGGCACAGTCAACTTTTCGCCCGTGACGAGTTCAACTTGCACAGCCAGTACACGCAGTCCATTGTCCAACAGGACAGGGCTTTTTGGCAAGCTGATGACGCGTCCGGTTGACCCCGCCGAGTCGCCTGACGCCACGCGCACCTGATCGCCGGCGCGCAGCGGCTGATTCGGGTTCGGCGCGGGCGGGCGTTGCCCGGCGGCGAGCGGCACGTTGACAATCAGTTCCGGGCGGCGCGGCTCCAGCGGCGCGGGCAGCACCGCGTCGAGCGTCGCCTGCCGCCCGCGCATTTCTTCGAGAAAGGCGAACGTCGCGCCGTTCATGCGCTGCCTGCCGAAGCCTTCGGTCAGCAGGATCGCGCCCGGCGCGGTCAGCGCCGCGTCGATCAGGTCCGGCTCCATGCTCGGCGCGATGACGCCGCTGAAGCCCTGATCTTACATCACCTGAAGCGTCGTCTGGCGCAGCGGGCGCTTGGTGACAACGATCACGCCGCGAAACTCGATGTCGAGCGCGTCACGGTAGATGTTTTCAATGCCCGCTTCCGGTTCGAGGCGCAGCGTGCCAATGGCGCGGCGGTTGTTGCCCCACATCCCCTGCAAGACCGCGCCGTAAGCCTCGATGGTGACGCCGCGACCGGGGCGCACCTCAACGACGACGCCGTTCATGCCCGCCTCGACTTCGAGCACCTCGGCGCTTTCCTGCAAAATGATCTGCCCCTCGCCGATGTAGGCAACTGTTCCACTGACGGGCGACAGCAGTCGCTTGCCGCGCAAGCCGCCGCGAATGGCGAGCGTTTGCCCGGCTTCGATCCGGTCGCCCGCTTCGACCTCGAGCAGCGCGTCAAGATCGGCGGGCTTGCGCAGGTTGAAAAAGCGCCGGGCGTCGACGATGGTATAGGGTGAAGGCACGGCGGCGCGGGCGATGACTTCGTTCACGTCGACGCGCGTATTGACGACGGCGTCGATCGCGCCGCCGCCGTCGGGCAGCGTGCGCTCGCGCCGGATGACCGACAGCGGAAGCTGGTGGCGGTGTTCAGGGAAATAGATCGCGTAGGTCATCCAGTTCTTCCCTCGTTTCGGGCGCGTGTTCTTGCACGTCGGTGCCGATCGTTTCGGTTTCCGCTTCGGCGACAGCGCGCCGGCTCGTTTTCCGGCGGCGCTTCGACTGCTTCGGTTTCGGCGTTTCGCCGGTGACGCTGTGGATCGGCTCGTCGCCGCGTTTCGGTTTGCGCGCGGGCGCGGCAGGTGATTCATCGCGCGGCGCTTCGAGCCATTCGGGCGGAATGTCGTGGACGGGCGTGCCGGTCGCCGCCGCGTACCACGCGGGAAGTTGAG
>JAEVZT010000170.1 GCA_023392115.1 Chloroflexota bacterium | reverse complement strand
CTCCTGTGGTACTCCTCGCAGCGCAACCGCGAACAGTGGCGGGAAAAAGCCAAGCGTAACTTCGACTGGTGGCAGCGCTCCGGCAGCGAGTGGAGCGATTACCGCGAGTACAATGAATATGACGATCTGCCGCACAAGCCGAAGCGCGGCGGCGACAGCGAGTTTGTGTAACGTTCCGCCGGAGGCTCTAAGCCTCCGTCTGCCAAAAAATAAGCCCGCTAAAGCGGGCTGTTCAGCCCCGTTCACGGGGCTTTTTTCACTTTGCCCGACGCTTGAGCGTCGGGTGTCGCCCCCCTCTCCCCGCCCGCGCCGCTTCGCTTACAGAGAGAGGTATGGGGTTATTTTCTACCCGTCCACCAGAATCTTGTCGACGGCGGCGGCGAGTTCGCGCAGGTTGCTCACCTTGTAGACGCCGTGTGACAGCGGCGCGTATTGGTGCATATCGCTGTCGCCTGTGCCCCACTGTGAAGGCGATTCGGGGTTGAACCACAGCAGGCGGCGCGCGCGGCGCTGCACATCGGACATGATGTCAAGGCGCGGGTCGTTGTAGTTGTTGCGCCCGTCGCCGAGGATGATGACCGTCGTCTTGCTGCTGATGCAGCCCATGTGATCGCGCTTGAAGGTGTCCATGCTGTTGCCGAGATCGGTGTTGTAGTAGCCGGGACGGTTCTCCATCAGGACTTTTTCGACGGCTTGCATCGGCTGGTGCTCCTTGAACACAATACCAATATCGACAATGTCGCTGATGAAGATGAAGCTGTCAGTCTTTGCGACCTGATCTTGCAGCTCGTAGATCAGCGGCAGCAGGAATTCGGCGCAGTAGCGCATCGACGTGCTCACGTCGCAAATCAGCACCAGACACGGCTTCACGTGTTCGGTACGGAAACGCAGTTCTAGTGGCACGCTGCCATATTTCATATTAGCGCGGATCATCTTGCGCGGGTCGAGCGTCCCGGCGTTGGCGTGTTTCTGGCGCAGCGCCGCCCGCGAGCGCAGACGCGCCGCCAGACGGCGAATCTCCTGCCGCAGTTCCTCAATTTCTTCCTCGTTCAAGCGCGTGAACGGCACGTCCATTAAATCCGGTTTCGGTTCCGGCTCGCGGTTCGCCATCCGTTCGGCGAGGCTCGCGCCGACGTACTGCGACACCTGATCCGACAGCCCTTCGGCGTTTTGTTCGAGCATCTCGCGCAGCTGTTGAAGCGACTGCCGATCCATGCCCATTTGCTGGAGCTGTTCGAGCAGTTCCTCGATCAGCTTCTGCATCATCTGCATGTTCAGCTCGCGCCGCACCCGCCGCTCGAACCACGGGCGCTGGTACATGTCCGACGCCTGCTCCATGCCCGCCTGCTGCCCCGCCTGATCAAGCTGATTCTGATCGAACGGCTGCCCATTCATCAACTGCTGAAGCAGTTCGCGCAGCGCCTGCATATCGCCCATCAGCGCCTGCATCGCCTGCTGCATCATCTGCTGCTGGTCGGGCGTCATGTTCTGCATCGCGTCCTGCATCTGCGGCGTTTGCGACCCGAAGAACAGCGGGAAGTAGTAATCGAACTTCTCCTGATCGCGCGCTTCCTTGACGAGCGTCGTCCGCAGCGCCGACTTGAACGGGTCGCGCGCGCCGATGCCGACGGCTTCGACGCCGTGCATCGCATCCAGACTTTCCGCGAGCGAAATGCGGACTCCGGCGGCGCGCAGCGCGCGGATGAAATCGACCATGCGCTTGTTCATCGGAATACAATCCTTCACCCGACAGCACATGCCGTCAGGCTAGAGGCGGTTTCTGGATTCGAGCGTCCACCTCATCGGTCGGTTGACTCATTATAGAAGCGAAGGCGCGGCAGCGTCAACACACCCTCACCGGGAATTCATATCGCTTTTAATAAAAGTGGCGTTCAGCGCGGGGCGACTTCGCCTTCGGCGATCCGCTTGAGTTTTTCGAGCGCGTCGTACAGGTCGCGCTCGTTCTTCTGCTCGATCGTCAGGCGATTGAGGCGCTGACCGTGTACCGATCCCGGCAGCGTCAGGGCGACGCGGACTTGCAGCCGCGTGCCGTCTTCAAGCGGCGTGAGCGTGAACTCAAACATGCCGTCGATGCCGCTCAGGGTCTTGATGACAAAGCGGGCGTTCTCGTCCAACTGCATCACCTGATGCTCGCCCTTGATGCGGATGCCCATCATGTTATAGGCGTAGCGGGCGATCGAGCCGACGGTCGTCGGCGCGGGCGTGACGCGCTGCTGAAGCTCGAAGGCGTTCCACCATTCGGGCATTCGCTCCGGTTGGTGCGCGATAATCGTGAACAGGGTTTCCGGCGGCGCTTGAATGTGAATGGCTTGCTCGAGCTGGGGCATCGGTTCGGCTCCTGACAGGTCACTCTGCCCCGATTATACAGGCAAACCCGCCCGCCGTCCCTTCGCAGGGGAAACACAGGTTGACGCGCGTCAAAAGGGAAATAAAAAAACTGGGGAGATAGGATTCGAACCTATGAATGGCGGATCCAAAGTCCGCTGCCTTACCACTTGGCGACTCCCCAATCTTGAAC
>JAEVZT010000167.1 GCA_023392115.1 Chloroflexota bacterium | reverse complement strand
CGTTTTGTGACCGACCCCAGCGACGCATCGAGCATGAAGCTCTATGACCTGACGACCGGGCAATGGTCAGATACAATTCTGGATGCTGTCGACCTGCCCGCCGAAAAGCTGCCCGAAATTCGGCGCTCAATCGACGTGGTTGGCGAAGTACGCTCGGAAGTCGCGGCTGAGGTTGGCGTCGCCGCCGGGACGCCGGTCGTCATCGGCGGTGGCGATGGGGCATGTGCCGCTGCCGGCGCGGGCGTTATCCGCGAAGGATCCGCCTACAATTATGTTGGCTCGTCGTCATGGATCGCGCTGTCAACGCCGCAGCCAATCTATGATCCCGAATATCGAACGTTTACATTCGGGCATGTGATCCCGGATATGGTCATGCCGACCGGGACGATGCAGGCTGCCGGCGCGTCGTACCAGTGGTCGAGAGATCAACTCGCGCTGATAGAAAAAGAGACCGCGCAGCGTCTTGGGATCAGCGCATACGAGCTTGTCAACCTTCAGCTTGAAGACACGCCGCCGGGCGCGGACGGTCTTTTCTACCTGCCGTATTTGCTTGGCGAACGCAGTCCACGCTGGAATCCACACGCGCGGGGCGCGTTCATCGGCTTGACGATCCGCCACAGCCGCGCGCACATGTTCCGCGCCGTGTTGGAAGGCGTCACGATGAACCTGCGCGTCATCCTTGACGCCTTCCGCAAACAGGGGACACAGATCGACGCCATGCGCGTGATCGGCGGCGGAGCGCGGGGACGGGTCTGGAATCAGATCATGGCGGATATGTACGGAATGCCAGTCCATCGGCTTGCTGTGCTCGAAGAAGCGACCTCGATGGGCGCGGCGCTGGTCGGCGGGGTGGGTGTCGGCATGTATCCCGATTTCTCGATGATCGAGACCATGAACGAGATCGCCGAGACGATCCAGCCGAACGGCGAAACCTGCGCGCTTTATGACCGCATGGTTCCGATATTCAACCAACTGTACGACGCGCTCGTCCCGGCGTATGAAGCAATCGCTTCGCTCGAAAGCTGAGCATCACGCTGCCGAAAAAGCACTGGCGATCGAGGTAAATCGGATCGCGTAAGTCTGTAGAAAGAGCCTAGCATGTTGCAACTCTGGATTGAAGGAACACCGGACGAAGTCATCGAAGTCGCAACCAACGGGTTAGCGGCGGCTATCGCCACCAACCCGGGCATCATGGAACGCTGGACAGAGAACGGGCAGTCGCTGGAAGACCTTGTCGCTTTTGTCTGCGAGCGCGTGAGCGTACCGGTTTACGTGCAGCTTCACGGTCCCACTGTCGACGATTACCTGCTAGAAATGGATGCGCTGCGCCAGATCTCCGAGCGGATCCAACCAAAACTCGTCGCCACCCATGCGGGTATTGCCGCCACAAGGCGTCTGTCGGAGCAGGGCATCAAGCCGCTCGTGACGACGATTTCAACCCTGAGCCAAGCTTTTCTCGCGGCGAGCGCTCATGCCGCCTATGTCGCGCCGTATGTCGGGCGGATTGAGGACGCCGGCGTCGATCCGTATCAACTGATTGCGGATATCGCCGCGATGTATGCGCGGCATGGCGCGGTGACACAGATCGCCGCCGCCAGTATCCGCAGCCCGGAACAGGCGGAAGCCGTACTCAGGGCGGGCGCGCCGATAGCCGTCATGCAGTACAGCGTGTATCAGAAGCTGCTGTATTCGGACATGACCCAGAACTGGATTGATCGCTTTGAAGCCAACTGGCAGAAGATCCCGCACCATCTAGCGGCTGAACGCGGGCAGCCCTCGTGACGACTACGCATCCGGCACGGTGACGGTGGCTTACCCGCTGGCGTACGAACGCATTCGTTCATCGGAGTCAACATTATGAAGATGAAGACGGTTCCAGCACTTGACTTCGCCATATCTGCCGTTGGCTTCGGCTGCTGGGCTGCCGGAGGGGATTCCGTCTGGAACGGCTCAGACGACGCCGAAATCATCCGCGCCATCCATCGCGCCGTCGAGCTTGGAGTCAACTTTTTCGATGTCGCCCCGGTATACGGTTTCGGTCACGCGGAACGTGTGCTCGGGCGCGCCCTCGCTGGCAGACGTCAGCAGGTGATCATTGCCAGCAAGTGTGGCTTGCGCTGGGATGCTGCCGGGACGATCGTCAATGATCTGCGACCGGAACGCATCGAAGAGGAGATTCACGCGAGTCTGGAGCGCCTCAACACAGATTACATCGACATCTACCAGATGCACTGGCCCGACCCGCAAACGCCGATCGCTGACAGCATGAAGACCTTATTGCAGCTGAAGGCTGCCGGCAAGATAAGGCATATCGGCGTTTCCAATTTCTCGGTCGCGCAAATGGACGAGGCTCGGCGGTATGGCGCGATCGTGTCGCACCAAGGGCTTTACAACCTGTTGGAGCGCAATCCCTCGCAGTATCACGGCATCCCGCTTGAATACCGCACGGAAGCAGAAATCCTGCCGTACTGCCGCGCTCATGGGATGGCTTTCTTTCCGTACAGCCCGCTGTTTCAAGGGCTGCTGACGAATCATTTCAAAGCGCAAGACCACTTTGACTCGCAGGATGTGCGGTCGGCGAACCCGAACTTGAACCCGCCGCTGTTCCAGACTTACTACGAGATGCGAAACGCGCTGCTGGCGTTCGCAATGGAGATCGGCAAACCACTGGGACAGGTGGCGATCAACTGGCTGATCGAACAGCCGGCGCTGACATCGGTCATCTGCGGGGCGCAGACCGTCGCGCAAATTGAGGAAAATGCCGCCAGCACGTCGTGGTCGCTGACCCCAGACATGCTCCGCGAGATTGATCGCATCCTGCAACCGTACGCGCTTTAGGGGTCAGCGGCATGGCGAACGTGAAACCTGCGCGGCGTCCCGTTAAACAGGGAAGCGGGAGAAAACGCGCCGCGCGGGTACATTCATTCATCGCCGGGATTGATACTTGCCGCGCTTAGTTCACCTCAAGCGCATCGGCGTCGGGCGGCGCCGGGAACGGCGCGTGCGGCTCGGTTTGATACCAGAACACCGTAGACGCAATATCGCCTTGCAGCGGCAGGTAGCGTCCGCCCGGTCGCCAGCCGAGCGCCTGAATCGTGACGCGCAAGTCCTGCTGGAACCGGATCGGATCCATGATGTGCCAGCGGTACATGCCGAACCGCTGCTGGCTGCGGTACAGCCCATCCGGCTTAATCACCTGTGGCAAACCGCTGTAGGGCGACGAAAAGGCGCCGTATTCGCCCTGTGGATGCTCAAAGTTCCACGCGCCGCCGAAGTAGTCTTCCGTTCCCGTTCCGACGATCGTCGCGAACTGGTCGTCGCCGTCCATGTAGAACTTGACTTCGCCCTCACCCCACCAGCCATTGTTGTTGACACCCCAAGCGATGTACGTTCCGACGTACTGCCCTTGTCCCTGAACGCCGTCCAGAAGCGTGTGGTCGGTCTTGTACGGCAGCGGATTGCTGCGCCGCCACTGTGCGTGAAAATAGGCGGCGTTTTCCGGCACGTCCGTGAGCGTGTAGTTGATCTGGTAGTAGAAGCCGCGAATCTCTTCGGCGGTAAGGCTTTCAACTGTGATGCGCGCGCTCTGGCGGAACGGCATCTCCCAGTAGCAGTTGAAGCCGCCGGCGGGATTGACCGCCACCGGAAGCGAATGAACGTTGCAGCGCACGCCCCAGCCGTTGCAGAAGAAATCGCCCAGCGG
>JAEVZT010000164.1 GCA_023392115.1 Chloroflexota bacterium | reverse complement strand
CTTGAGCGGTGTGCCATCGAGCCGAATTTTCCCGCCAAGCACCCGGTCAGCGCCGATCAGCGCGCGCAGCAGTTCGGTTCGCCCCGAGCCTATCAACCCGGCGACGCCGAGGATTTCGCCGGCGCGCACTTGAAATGTCACATCGCGCACCGCTTTGGTATGCAGATCGCGCACGTCGAGGACAATGTCGCTTCCGTGCGGTTCGGCGCGGACAGGATAGACGTGCTGCAAGTCCCGTCCGGTCATTAGATAGATCAGATCGGCGGGTGTCACGCTGTCGATGCCGCGCGTGTCGACCACCCGCCCGTCGCGCATGACCGTCACGCGGTCGGCGATCTTGAATATTTCGTCCATGCGGTGCGAAACGTACAGCACCGCGCAGCCTCGCTCGCGCAGCCGGTTGATGACGGCGAACAACTGCGCGATCTCCTGCCCGGTCAGCGCGGCGGTCGGCTCGTCCATGACGTAAACGATCGCCGTCGTGCCCGCCGATAGGTCATCACCGGCGAAAGCGCGGGCGATACTGGCAAGCATTTGATCGCCGGGGCTTAGGCGCGCCATGATCTCGCGCGGGTCGAGGTGGTGGATGCCAAGCTGATCGAGGACGCGGCGCGCGCGCTCATGAAGCTGCCCCCAGCGCACTTTCACGCCGAGGACTGTCGGGTACGGCTGACCGAGGAAGATGTTTTCGGAGACTGAAAGCTGCGGGACGACGTTCAATTCTTGGTGAATGAAGCGCAGCCCGTGATCGAACGCCGCCTGCGGGCTGTGAATGGTCACAGGCTGACCGCGCACCTGCACCTCGATGCTGTCGGCGTCAAGCACGCCCGCGAGTATACGGATCAAGGTCGACTTGCCCGCGCCGTTTTCGCCCATCAGGGCGTGGACTTCGCCCGCGCGAAGATCGAGCGCGGCGTCGATCAAGGCGGGAACGCCGCTGTAGCTCTTGCCGGCGCGGCGCACCGTGAGGAGTTCTGAAGCTAACATGATTGCCGTCGGGGGCAGGAATCCCCGCCCCTGATCCTTACGCGTTCCTTACTCAGTTTCCATGAAATCAGCCACGTTCGCGGCGGTGACAAGCGTCGTCGGCGCGTAGACGACCGACTGCGTGAGTCCCTCACCGGCGAGGTAGCGCTCGACCTGCTCGGCAACCAGCGCGCCGATCCCGCTGAAGTCCTGCGCAATGCTCGCCTCAAAGCTGCCGCCCTGCGCGATCGCTTCCAACGCCTGCGGGTTGGCATCGATGCCGGTGATGATGATGCCTTCACCTTCACGACCCGCGGCTTCAATCGCCTGCAGCGCGCCGAGCGCCGGTTGGTCCCACGCCGCCCAAACTGCCGAAATGCTGCCCGGCTCAGGGTTAGCGGCGAGGATCGCCTCCATACGCGCGCGCGAATCGGCGATGCCGCCGTCAGTCACATCCGGCTCAACAAACTCGATCACGTTGATGTCGGGCGAATTGTCGAAGATTGCCTGAGCGACAACACCGCGCTTCTGCACCGGCGGGTACGGGTTGAAGCCGAACATGACGACGTTGCCAACGCCGTTCAATTGGTCAACAACGTAGGTCGCGGTGACGGCTGCCATTTCATAGCCGTTGCTCGTCACGTTGACGAGAACTTCCGGCACGCTGCCCGCGTCCATGCCGAACACCGGGATACCGGCGTCGACGGCTTCGCTCAACGCGGGAATCTGGGTCGGGTCGACGTTGATGACGATCGCGTCGACCTGCTGTGTGATAACGTCCTGCACGCGGCTGTTGAGGTCAGGAATGCTGCCCGCCGTGTCGATCACGTTCACCGTCCAACCGCGTTCCTCGGCGGCAGCCTGAAATCCCTCGACCATGAACTGCGTCCCCGGCTGCGCCAGATACGGCGTGAGTACGGCGACTGTCGGGCTTTCGTCCTGAGCGAGCGCCGCGCCCGTCAGGAGCACGGCGATGAGGGCGAGAAAGGCGAATGAACGTAAGGCTTTATTCAACATCTTTGTTCTCCCAAATGAGTCTTTATCCCAAGCGTACCCTCGATTCTAGCGCATTTGCGCCCGCGCGCCATGACCTTACGCCGAACGGTCTTTCTATTGCTGGTTGTCGTAAACCATAGTAATTTGTATAGATTGTCCGAAAGTTCGGGTAGCGCAAAACGGCGAAACCCTCTATCCTAGATTCAAAATGATTTGCTTAATTAATTGAGCGCAGATTACACGCCCACCCCTCAGCCCCATTGATGCTGCGCGTCTCTGTCGACGATCTGCCGCGTATGACCGCATCACAACGACACCGCCGCGGATGTGATCACGAAGCAGTGTTCGTTCGGGTTTCACCAAAGGAGAGAACCAACGTGAAAAAGCTGTTGTTCGTCCTAGCACTCAGCCTGCTCACCATGACGTTTTCATTTTCTGTGGTTGCTCAGGAAGACTGCGTCATATCGTTCTTGACGGTCTGGAGCGGTGAAGACGAGCTGCCCAACTGGGAAAACATGGTCGCGCCTTTCACCGAGGAAACAGGCTGCACCATTGAGGTTGAAAGCACGCGCGACATCGTGCCGGTCTTGACGACGCGCGTTGAAGCCGGAAATCCGCCGGACATCGCCGGCGTTCCAAGCTTCGGCGCGATCCGCACCTTCCTCGAGGGCGGTGAAGTCGCCCCGCTCGACTTCCTCGACGCCGAGCGGATGCAGGAGCAGTTTGGTGACGTCTGGATGGAGCTGGGCACATGGGAGGGGACGCTGTACGGCATCTTCCCGCGCGCGGCGATCAAGAGTCTGGTCTGGTACAGCCCGAGCGCGTTCGAAGATGCAGGTTACGAAGTCCCGGAAACTTGGGATGACCTGATCGACCTATGCGAGCAGATCGAGGATGACGGCGCCGCCTGCTTCTCAATCGGGCTTGAGAGCGCGGCGGCGAGCGGCTGGCCCGCCACCGACTGGATCGAGGACATCATGCTCCGCACGAACAGCCTCGAAACCTACGACGCATGGGTCAACGGCGAAATCGCATGGAACAGTGAAGAAGTGACGCGCGCGTGGGAAGCCTTCGGCGAAATCGTCGGCAATGACAACTTCCAGTTCGGCGGCTCGCAGGCGACGCTGAGCACGAACTTCGGCGACGCGGCATGCCCGCTGTTCACCAACCCACCGGGCGCGTACATGCACCGGCAGGCGAGCTTCATCCAGTCGTTCATCATGGACTGCCCCGGCGGCGCGAATCTCGTCCCCGGTGAAGACTTCGATTTCTTCTTCTTCCCGCCGATTGACGAGGAATTTGGCTCTCCGGCGCTCGGCTCGGCTGACCTGTTCGTCATGTTCAACGACACGCCCGGCGCGCGTCAGTTGATCGAGTACTTGACGCAGCCGGAAGCGCTGGCGGGCTGGCTCGAAGGCGGCGGCAGCGGCATCGCCACCAACAACCAGTTCTCGATGGACAATTATCCGGACGTGCTGACGCGGCGAGCG
>JAEVZT010000148.1 GCA_023392115.1 Chloroflexota bacterium | reverse complement strand
CGACTCGCACCGCTGTCACTTCGCCGGTGTAGCCCATGTCGACCGACGGATGCGCCATCTTGCGCGCGCTGACGAGTCCGCAGTCGACGCCGCTCATGCCGAACGCGTCGATCCCGGCGTTGACGAGCGTCCGCACCATCCGCTTGTTCACCGTGCCGCACAGCACCATCTCGACGAGCGCCAGTGAGGCTTCATCGGTCACGCGCAGCCCGTCGACATAGCGCGGCTCAATCCCCATCGTCTGCTGGAGCGCGCTGATCTCCTTGCCGCCGCCGTGAACGATCACCGTCGGCGTCTCCAACCCGCGCAGGACGGCTGCCAGTTCCGCCAGTACAGCCTCATCGTCAAGCTCATGTCCGCTGATCTTAATGACAATTGGCGCGGGCATCATTCCCTCTCTTTACAGCAGAGCCATCGTTTCAGGGAAACCGAACATCAGGTTGAAACACTGCACCGCCTGTCCCGACGCGCCTTTGCGCAGGTTGTCGGTAACGCTCGTGATGTGGACATAGCGATCGGCGACCGGCGTGATGCTGATCGCCGCCTTGTTCGTCCGCACGACGTGCTTGAGCGTCGCCTGCTGACCCTTCGGCAGCACGTCGACCAGCGGCTCATTCGCGTAGCAGCGTTCGTAGAGCGCCTGCACGTCATTCGCATTATGCGTGGGGTCAAGCTCGACGTAGATGCTCGCCATCAACCCGCGATCGACCGGCAGCAGGTGCGGCGTGAAGATCAGCAGCCCGGCGTCGGGGTTGATCTTCTTCATTTCCTGCTCAATCTCTCCAACGTGCCGGTGAACCCGCCCGACGTTGTAAGGCGACAGATTGCCGTAGACCTCGACGAAATGCGTGTTCGCCTTCGGCTCGCGCCCCGCGCCGCTGACGCCCGACTTGGCGTCGACGATGATCGGGCGACCGTCGAGCAGCCAATCCTCGCGCAGCAGCGGGTAAACGCCGAGCAGCGTCGTCGTCGGGTAGCAGCCCGGCGCGGCAATGCGGTCGACGTTTCTCAGATTTTCGCGGTTGAATTCAGGTAAGCCGTAGGCGGGGGGAAGCAGTTCGGGGTGGGGATGCGGGTGGCTGTACCACTGCTGGTACAGTTCCGGCGTGTCGAGCCGCAAATCAGCCGACAGGTCGACCACCTTGACGCCGGCGTCGAGCGCCTTCGCCGCCATCTGCGCTGAGACGCCGTGCGGCAGCGCCAGAAACACGGCGTCGACCGAGTCGAGCGGCGCGCCTTCCGGCGGGACATAGCGCAAATCGGTGAACGGGACGGGCTGCCCGGCATACGTGTTCGACGTTGCAAACACAACTTCGGCGCACGGATGCTTCGAAAGGATTTCGACAGCGTCCTGTCCGGCGTAGCCGGATGCGCCGTACACCCCGACGCGAATGGGTTTCTGTTCCATCAACTGCTCCTCGACAACTTGGAGCGCGCCGCAATACGCCCCATCGGATAAGGTGCGGATAACAAAAACCCCCTGCCTCGTCACGCTGAGGTCAGGGGGATTGCGGTTCGTGTTCGGCGCGTCTACTCGCTCGCCTAACGCAAAATTCCCAGCGTGACCTCAGCGGTCTGCGGGCTGCGACGGCGACGACGGATTTCCGGTAGACAGGCGATCATATTGTGCGCGCTCTCTGTAGAATACCGAATAAGTGTAGACGATGGATTCGCCGCTGTCAACGATTTTCATGAGCAAAATGTTATCGAAACGTCAACATTTCTTCGCTTGACGCGCTCCCCCTGCCCGTTTACGCTTGTGAAGAACGTAAGCATGAACATAAACACGGGTTCACCGCCCGTTTCAGTGAGAAAATCAGCCTTGATGAACCAAGCCTATGATGATTGAAGCCAGAGGATTGACCAAACGCTACGGCGCGCACCTCGCCGTCGACGGACTGAGCTTCAGCGCAAAGCAGGGTGAAATCGTCGGTCTGCTCGGACCGAACGGCGCGGGCAAGACGACCACCATGCGCATGCTGACCGGATTCATGCCGCCAAGCGAAGGCACGGCGCTGATTGACGGTCACGATATTGTGCGCGACTCGCTCGAAGCGCGGCGGCGCGTCGGCTACCTGCCGGAGCGCGTCCCGCTCTATCCCGACATGACCGTCGGCGGCTACGTCACCTTCTGGGCGAAACTGCGCGGCGTCCGGTCGGCGCGGGCGCAGGTTGAAGGCGTCCTCAAGCGCGTCCAGCTTCTCGACCGGCGCGACACGCTGATCCGCCACCTGTCGAAAGGCATGCGGCAGCGGTTAGGGCTGGCGCAAGCGCTCGTCCACAACCCGCCGGTGATCATCCTCGACGAGCCGACGATCGGCATTGATCCGCAGCAGGTGATCGAAGTCCGCCAGAGCGTGCGCGAACTGGGGCAGGATCACACGGTACTGTTCAGCACCCACATCCTCAGCGAAGCCGAGCAGGTCTGCGACCGGGTGCTGATCATCAACAAGGGCAAGATTGTCGCGCAGGGCAAGCCCGCCGATCTGCGCCGCCAGCTTCAACCGGGCGCGACGCTCTACGTTGCCATCGGCGGGGCGAACAAGGCGAAAGGGCGCGACCTGCTGGCGAGCATCCCCGGCGTCTTGAGCGTCGAGGCGCGCGGCGACGGCTATCACGTCCGCGTCCAGCCCGAACGCGACGCACGCGGCGACATTTCGGCGCGGGTAATGGGCGCGGGCTATACCCTGCTCGAAATGCGCCCGGTCACGACCTCGCTTGAGGACGTGTTCCTCGAACTGGTGAAGGAAGGCTGACATGGCAGCGTGGATCGTCTTCCGCCGCGAAGTCGGGCAGTACCTCGCTTCGCCCTTCGCCTACCTGATCGCCGCCGCCGTGCTGCTGCTGACCGGCGTGCTCTTCAACCGTGATCTCGTCGTCAGCATCGGCGTCAAACCCGCCGATCCGTCGCTGATCCCTATCGTCATGGCGTTTACGATGATCTTCTTCGCGCCGCTGCTGACGATGCGCCTTTTCGCCGAAGAACGGCGCGAAGGGACGCTCGAACTGCTGCTGACCGCGCCGGTTTCCGACGGCAGCATCGTCGTCGGCAAGTTTCTCGGCGCGTGGTTTTACTACTCGGTGCTGCTCGCGCTCACGCTCGTCTACTACATCATCCTCGTCAACATCACCGAGCCCGACTTGGGACACGCCATCAGCGCCTATCTCGGCATCTGGCTTTACGGCGGGGCGACGCTGGCGATTGGCATCCTGTTCTCGGCGCTGACCGAGAACCAGATCGTCGCCGCCTTCCTGAGCATGGTGACGCTGCTGCTGTTCTGGCTTGGCGATCAGGCGGGACAGTTGATTGCTAACATCGAGGTCGCCCGTGCCGTTCGCAGCCTGTCGCTGCAAGGGCATTTCTCGACGTCGTTCGCCACCGGCTTGATCCGTGCCGAAGACATCGCCTTTTTCGCCGGAATCATCGCGGTGGTGCTGTTCATCACCATCCGCATCGTTGAATCGAACAGGTGGCGCTGATGGAAAACCAACCTGTTGTCATCCGGCGGGGGCATGTCGCGACGCTGGCAAGCTACTTCGGCGCGGCGCTGCTGATCGCCGGGCTGATCGGCTGGATATGGCAGGGGACGCTGACGGTGTACGTCGCCGCCGCCCTCGTAGCCGGAATCGCCGGGATCGCCGTCTGGGCGGCAGCCACACCACGCGAATTTGTCAATTTTGTCACCGGGCGGCAGGTGCGCTACGGCACGATCTCAGTGTTTTCGACGCTGCTGCTGATCGGCATCGTCGCCCTGTCGTTCTTGCTCCTACAGCGCAGCGCCATCACCCTCGACCTGACTCAGGCGCAGCGCTTCACCCTCAGCCCGGAAACCGAAACTGTCCTGCGCCGCGTCACCCGTCCAGTCCGCATCATCGGCTTCTACTCGCCCGCCGCGCTGCCGACGCGTGAGGTCGACGACCAATTCTTCCGCCTGTACGAGACGGCGACCAACGGCTTGGTTTCGCGCCAGTACATAGACCCCGACGAGCAACCGGCGATGGCGCAAGCGTACGGCGTGACCGAAGACGCGCAGGTCTTCATCGCCTACGCCAACGACGACGGATCGGTCAACATGAACACGCTCGCCCGCGTGCCGCGCGGGACGAATCAGGAGCGCGACATGACCGAGGCGATCTCGCGCCTGCTGATCGCCGGGTCAATCCGCGTCTATTTCGAAACGGGGAACGGCACGCGCGACCCGCTCGACGGCGGGCAGGAAGGGCTGGCAGGCATCAACGCGGGGATGCAGGAAAGCGGGCTGGTGACTCTGCCGCTCAACCTGTCCGAGATCGCGGCGGCTGGCGGCGACATCCCCGACGACGCGGCGACCGTGCTGTTCGTGCGGCCGCTCAACGATCTGTCCGACGACGAGATCGCCGTCCTCGACCGCTATCTGGCGCGCGGCGGATCGCTGTTCCTGATGGCGGACGTGCTCTTTAATGAAAACCCGTTCCTCAAGCAGGACGGCGCGTTCAACAACTACCTGTGGGAACGCTACGGCATTCGCGCCCTCGACGCCGCCGTCGTCGACCCGGCGGCGAGCGGGCAAACGCCGCTCGACGTGATCGCCGCCTACGTCTTCACGGCGACCGATATCGGCGCGCGGCTCGATCCGGCAAACGCGCCGACGCTGTTCAGCATCGCCCGCGCGCTCGAAGTCAACCTCGACAGCGCGCCGCCGAATGTCGCCAATGGGCAGATCACGCTGTCGTCGGAATCGAGCTACGGCGAAACCAACCTGACGGCGCTCGGACAGACGAACACCTACGCCTACGACGAGGGTACGGATTTACCGCCGCCGCTGACGACCGTCGTCTGGGCGTGGGATCAGACGACCAACGCGCGAATTCTGCTCGTCGGCGACAGCAACTTCGTCACCAACGGCATGGTCACGCGGGCGCTCGGCAACGGCGTTCTGTTCACCGACGGCATTTCGTGGCTGACAAACTTCGGCGAACAGATCACCTTCGCGCCGCAAGCGTACAGCGTCGGCGTCCCGCTGATCTTCATCAGCCAGCAGACGCTTGACCTGATTGCCTTCATCACGATCATCCTCATGCCCGGAGCGGTGCTGGTGAGCGGGCTGGCGATCTGGGCAAGGCGGGTGCGGCGATGAACGGCGGCAGGCGGACGCTCGTCATATTTGCGCTGATCTTCCTCGTGCTGCTGGCGCTGACGCTGGTGCAGAACCGTCAAGTGGCTGAGCAGCCGACGCCGACGCCGGAAGTCACGTTTTTCCGCGTCTTTCCCGACATCGCCGTCCTCGACATTCAGGCGATTCGCCTACGGAATCCCGCCGGTGACGAATCATTTACCATCAGCCGCGCCGAAGATGGGACGTGGCAAGCGCCCGAGTTCGAAGGGACGCTCGACGAAAACGCCGCCAGCAGCATCGCCCGGACGATGGTTCTGCTGCCGTACACGCGCACGCTGCCCCTCGAAGCCGACACGCCGCTGGATACCTACGGCTTCCAGCCGACACCGGTTTTGATGGTCGAGTTCATCCTCGTCACCGGGGAAGTCCACGCGGTCGCCGTCGGCTTTCGCACGCCGTCAGAAACCGGCTATTACGCGATCGTCGACGACCGCCCCGATTTGTACGTGCTTGAGCGCGCCGCCGTCGACTTCCTAATCCTTGTATTAAGACAGCCGCCGGCTGCTTGACATTTTTCTGGAATCTGGATATTCTGTTCCATTGCATGTTGAAAACAGGCAGGTTTCTTCCTGCCTGTTGTGTTGTTTGCCCGTCAGCCAATTTTGCGTCATAATCGTAGATAGACGTAAGATTTATCGAGACAATTCGTCTGATACTTTGTTCGACGTGTGTGTCGTATGCAGAGTATCGCGTGTGGTGTAACGTATGCTTACGGTAATGGTACAGAAAGACGAACTTCGCAACCAACTCATCGAGAAGGCGCATCAGCAGGGCATGACGCTCAGCTATGATGACATTCTAGCCGCCTTCCCGGATGCCGAGCGCGACATCAGCCTGCTTGACGACATCATGGATGAACTGATGGACGCGGGCGTGGAAGTGATCTCGCATGCAGAACCTGCTGCCGGCGAGCTCTATACACGCGCGCCCAATGGGAATCCGGAGGCGGAAATGGATCTCGAGTTCGCCGAGGAAGAAGAAAACGAACTCGCGCTCTTTGATGCTGATCTTAGCGATGACCTCGGTTATCAGCAGGCGCTTGACAGCGATGATGTGGTTGGGTTGTATCTTAAGGAAGCCGGACGCGTTCCCCTGCTGACCGCAGAGGAAGAAGTCCAGCTTGCCAAGCGGATGGAGATCGGTGCAGAAGCCAAGCAGATCCTCGAGGATCACGGCGACGATCTTCCATTGGACGACGTTTATACGCTGCGCGAGCAGGTCGCCGACGCGGAACTGGCACAGGAGCATCTTGTCCGTGCCAACGCGCGTCTTGTCATCAGCGTGGCAAAGAAGTATATCGGGCGCGGCGTGCCCTTCCTTGACCTGATTCAGGAAGGCAACATCGGTTTGATCCGCGCGACAAACAAGTTTGAATACCGTCGCGGGCACAAGTTCAGCACTTACGCGACTTGGTGGATTCGGCAGGCGGTCAGCCGTGCGGTTGCCGATCAGGGGCGCACGATCCGCGTGCCCGTCCACATGGGCGACCAGTTGAACCGCATGCGCCGCGTGCAAATGCGCTTGACTCAAGAGCTTGGGCGCGACCCGTCGATCGACGAACTGGCTGTAGGCATGGAGACGACGCCGGACAAGGTTGAAAACCTGCTCGAAATCGCCCGCCGCCCGGTCAGCCTTGAAACGCCAATCGACGACGAAGGCGACTCGACCTTCGGCGACTTCGTCGAGGACGTGACCAGCCCCGCCCCGGCTGAAGAAGTGGCGACGAACCTGCTCCACGAGCAGTTGAAGACCGCCCTTGACCGCCTACCGCCGCGCGAAGCGCAAATTCTGCGCCTGCGTTATGGCTTGGAAGATGGTCGCGTGTATACTCTAGAGGAAGTGGGTCAGGCGATTGGTGTGACGCGCGAGCGCGTGCGCCAGCTTGAAGCACAGGCGCTCAACCGCCTGCGCCAGTCGTCGGCTCATGTCATCCTGCGCGACTATCTATTCGAGGAATAAACGCCGTGCGCGCGAAGGGTTCACGCAGTCTCGTGGTTGGTTCTCTGGCGCTTGTCGTGCTGGGGATCATCCTGCTGCTGAATAACTTCCTGCTGCTAACGAATTTCAACCTAGCGGCGCTCTCGCCGCTGCTGCTCGTCCTCCTTGGGGCGGCGATCCTCCTGCGAGGGGATTTGCTCCCCGGGGCGGACGCGCGCAGCTTCGGCATCACGCGCGGCAGCGTCGAGTCGGCGACGCTTGAAATCAGCGCCGGCGAAATCGACGTGATCGCGCAGCCTTTCCAGCGTGAAGGCAGGCTGATCGCCGGGCAGTACGCGCTCAACTCGCGCCCGCTGCTCGACGTGCAGGACAATCACGCGACACTGCGCATGGATCGCTCCGCGACGCCATGGCTGTCGTTCGCCAACTGGTCGCTCAACCTCGCCCGCGATCTCCCTTGGTCGATCTTCGCCACATCGCACGTCGGACAGGCGCAGTTCGACCTGAGCGGCTTGATCGTGCAGAGCGCGGTGATCGCGACCGGCATCGGCGACATCCGGCTCACCTGCCCCCAGGAAGCCATCGAACCGATCGTCCTTCGCTCGGCAGTCGGCAATATTCATATCCTCTCCCCCCATGGCAGCA
>JAEVZT010000112.1 GCA_023392115.1 Chloroflexota bacterium | reverse complement strand
GTGACGATCTGCGTCAAGGACTCGTCGGGCCCCTACCACTTCCTGATGAACAACAAGCTGCGCCGTCTGGCGACCGAGCACGGCATCCAGTACAAGACCGACATTTACCCGTTCTACGGATCAGACGGATCGGCGTACTGGCGCGCCGGCGGCGACGCGCGTGTGGGCTTGATCGGTCCCGGCGTCGAGGCGTCGCACGCCTACGAGCGGATGCACAAGGACAGCCTGCATCACAGCATCCATCTGATCGCCCGCTACCTGCTCGATGGGGCGGAAGCATAAATTGGTGATTTATGGCTGACATCACGATCCGCGCGGCGACCCCCGCCGACGTGCCGCATCTGCCCGACGTCGAACGGCGGGCGGCGCGGCGCTTCGAAAGCACCGGGTTGAACGCGATCTACGACGACTTTGTCACATCGATCGAGTCGTTTGAGGCGGGGCAGCGCGAGGGGCGGCTGTGGGTGGCAATGGACGGCGATATGCCGGTTGGCTTCGCGCTCGCATCGCGGCTCGGCGATCATGCCCACCTCAACGAGATCGACGTGCTGCCGGAATACGGGCGGCGCGGGATCGGCGCGGCGCTGGTCGAGCGCGTCTGCGCGTGGGCCGTCGAACAGGGCTTCGACGCGGTCACGCTCTCGACGCACGTCAATATTGCGTGGAACGCACCGTTCTACGCGCGGCTTGGATTTGAAATCCTGCCGCCGGAGGCATTGACGCCGCCGCTGCGCGATCTGCGCGCGTGGGAAGCGGCGCTCGGCTTTCCGGTCGGCGACCGGGTCATCATGAAACGGAGTTTAAGATGATCGACAGAGTCATGCTCTTTGGGCTGGCAGCATCGGTAGCGGCGCTGCTGTTCGTGCTCGAACTGGTGCGACAGCGGCGGCTGCGCGAGGATTACTCGCTGTTATGGCTGGTGACGGCAATCATTCTGCTCGTGCTGTCGGTGTCGCGCCCGCTGCTCGACCAACTGGCGGTACTGATCGGCGTGGTGACTTACCCGCCTGCCGCCCTGTTCGCGGTAGCGATCATCTTTCTGCTGGCGCTGCTGCTCCACTTTTCGACGGTCTTGACCAAGCTCTCGCGCGAGAACAAGCAGATCGCGCAGCAGGTCGCCATCCTGCGCTGGGAACTCGATCAGGTCAGGCGGTCAGAAGCTGTGCATCTGGCGAGCGACGATCAGGATCAGCATCAGGGCGATTCCGTAGAGCGTTAGCAGCCCGTAGCGCGCCCGCAGCGGGTTAATGTCCTCGCCGATCAGCGCGTCTGGCGTTTCCGGATGGCGGCGGACGATGTAAACAGGTCCGATCAGCCATGCCAGCGCCAGCCCGCCGATCGCGCCGCCGATGTGCGCCCAGTTGTCGATGCGGACGGGTCCCGCGCTAACACTCGTTAGCAGCCCGAACAGCAGGTTAATGACCGCAAGGTTGATCAGCCCGCGCCGCTGCGCCCGCCCGCGCTCGCCGAGCAGCTTGCGGTGCTGCCACAGGTAGACGAATTCCGCGCCGAGAATCGCAAACGCCGCGCCCGACGCGCCGACCGAGTACGCGCCCGCGCCGAGCGCGACGCTCAAGACCGACCCCGCCAGCCCGCCGAGCAGGTAGACGATCAAGAAGCGGACGTGTCCGAACAGCCGCTCGACCGCCGACCCGGCGAGGTAGATGATGTAGGCGTTCAGGATCAAATGCAGGCTGTTGCCGAGCGCGAATGTGCCGCGTCCCGCATGAATCCCCGCGTGTAGGAACATCGACGTGAACAGGCGGTACAGTTCGCCTTCGCCGAGCACGGCAGGCGCGTAATTCGCGCCCCACAGGAAAATCTGCTGGTCAAGCTCCGGCGACAGGGCGCGCAGGACGAACACGAAGATATTGATCGCCAGAATGGTATACGTCGCGTACGGCGTGACGGTTGGAATACGCAGCATCACCGGCTGGCGCGTTGTCCGAGGTTCACGAGGTTCTTGTGGCTCGCCGGGCGGTGGAAGTGGATTGTCTGGCATTTCTTCGAGCGGGTGGCGGCGGCGGCGCGGTTCCTGCGGCGGCTCGTTGAGCATGGATTGGTGCTTTCGGTATAATCGGTGACACTTAGCAATACGGAGCGGAGATTATGCCAGTTTACGACTACCGCTGCAATTCGTGCGGGCGTAGGGTCGCGCTTTTCTATAAAACCTATAAGGATTACGACGCGGCGAGCGCGAACAATACCCACACCTGCCCGAACTGCGGCAGCCACGACCTCACACGCTTGATCAGCCGCGTGGCGATCGCTAAACCGTCGCAAAACTACGCCAACATGTCATCCGACGAAATGCTGTCGGTGCTCGAAGGTGGCGACACGCGCGAAGTCGGGCGCATGATGCACGAACTCGGTCAGGACGAAGCGATCAACGACCCGGCGTTTGGTGAAGTCACCAAGCGGCTGATGAAGGGCGAAGACCCTGAGAAAATTGAAGCCGACCTCGGCGACGCGCTCGGCGGCGACGATGGCGGCGCATCCGACTTCGGCGACTTCTAGAAGAAACCTCACCCCGTTTCGCTGCGCTCAAC